>CAZOIE010000226.1:2462-3645 GCA_964579905.1 uncultured Planctomycetia bacterium | reverse complement strand
AATATGGGTAAAACCACAGAGCGCATATATTGCAATAACAACCGAGCGAGGATGAATAATAAGTCCATCCTTTATAAAACCAGATAGATGTTGATACGCAACAAGCTCGGTAACAATAAGCCTTTCTCCTAGTAAACTTGAGATAAGCGGTATATCATTTAATGGAACCCCGAGCAAAAAGACAAATGGTCTAAATATATAAGACAAAATATTTTGAAGCGACAAGGTAATACTTGTATCAAAGATCCTGTTTATCCAACCTCCAACACCCCCTAGAGCAGAATTTACCATAGCAAGAAGCCCTAAAAATGCCAGAAGCAGAGCACATATTCCAATGCACAATTTAACGCCCTCATTAGCCCCATTAATTATCGCCTCTATCCAGCTTGATGATGGAAGATAATCACCCTTTACGCTCTTCCCCATAGTCTGCGGTTTTTCAGTCTCAGGGAAAAGTAGCTTTGACATAATAATAGCCGCCGGAGCACTTAATATAGATGCAGATATCAGATGACCTGCAATAGCAGGAAATATCCCCTTTAGAAAACCAACATATATACCAAGAACAGTAGAGGCAACTGTTGCCATCCCACATGTAAGTATTGTACAAAGCTCGGACTTTGTCATGGAATCAAGATATGGCCTAATCGTAAGCATAGATTCAACACCAACGAATATGTTGCTTGAGGCACAAAGAGACTCAGCGCCGCTTATTTTCATAAGCCAGGTAAACAACCTTGAAAAACCATTTACCAGAAGCTGCATAAAACCAATATGGTATAGTAAGGCTATAAGGCTTGAGAAGAATATAATAGTTGGAAGTACCTGTATGGCAAGAATAAACCCTATTGACTCTTCACCTGCAGGACCCTTCATCCCCGGCGATACAGAAAGCGCCCCAAATAGAAAGTATATACCTTCTCTGGCAAATGAGAAAATCTTGATAACCATATTGTTTAAATAACCGAAAATATTAACCCCTATAGGAAACTTAAATATCATAAAGGCAAATATCAATTGAATAATTATGCCAAATACTATTACACGCCAATTTATAACTTTTCTATTGTTAGAGAATATCCAGGCAGTAAACATAAGAACAAATATACCTAACAGACTTATTAAATTATTAAGATACATCAATTGCCCTCACATTATAATTGAAAATTACCAGATTATATGG
>CAZOIE010000226.1:0-2452 GCA_964579905.1 uncultured Planctomycetia bacterium | reverse complement strand
AAGAATGCTATGCCTATATACGAAAACAAATGTCTAAAATGCAATACAATAAATACCTTTTTAAAAAAAAGCTCTAGAAAAGGGCTATTTTCCTTTTTGCTTCTATCTCTACAAAACAAAAATAGTTGCGTTAACTGTGGTTCAAAGAAGCTTGAAAAGATTATATCCTCTTTTAGTGTATCGGCCAAGCAGAGTTACTCAGATATGCTTAACGATGTAAGCAAGATGGGCCCTGTTAATTTCGTTCCTGATCAGCGCATGCCAGGGCCTCCGCCCGGTGGTTGCCCCTACGGCGCGAAACAGGACAACAACACCTCCCCTTAAGCTAGCTCAAACCTACTCTGCCTTATAGACCTTATCATGAACATGAACCTTTTGTGCTACCTTTAAACCAACAACATCTCCTGCCTTTGCCTCTTCTACGCTCTCATGCTCTATCTGTATCGAGTCTATGGTTTGAGTAAAATCATCACTATGGCCTTTTATGTGGATGGTATCTCCGACCTTTAAACTATCATTTAACTCAACAATCCCAACCTCAATATGGCCATAATAGTGAGTCACCATACCAATTTCCTTCTCCTCCATTTTTCACCTCCTCTCTCTAATTAATAGTTAACTATTATTGCTAAGGCCGGGGATGAAACTTCTGGTGTATTGTCTTTAGCCTACCTTTATCGATATGTGTATAAATCTGGGTAGTGGAGATATTTGAGTGACCCAGCATCTCCTGGATTATTCTAAGATCTGCTCCGCGAGCAAGCATATGGCTTGCAAACGAGTGCCTAAGGGTATGGGGACTAAGTGGCTTTTTTATGCTGGCCTTTCTAGAATATAGCCTGATCAACTTCCATATGGTCTGCCTTGAGATACTCTTTCCATGTCTGGTTACAAAAAGTTTGTCGTTTTCCCTTTTCTTTAAGAAAACTGGTCTTACACTATCAAGGTATTTCTTTACAGACTCTATTGCAAACTTTCCTACCGGGACAATTCTTTCCTTTTGACCCTTACCGGTACATCTTATGAAACCTATATCAAAATTTAAATCTGATATCTTTAAACCTACCAGTTCAGAAACCCGCATACCGGTTGCATATAGAAGCTCTAAAACAGCTCTATCCCTTATACCCTGTAAATCTCTAACATTAGGGACCTTTAATAGCTTCGATACCTCATCTATGCTTAAGGTGCCAGGTAGTTTCTTCCAAAGTTTAGGTGCTTCAATTACACCCGTTATATCCTCCTTTATAAAACCATCTCTTAACAAAAATCTATGGAAACCCTTAATAGCTACCAGGTTCCTCGATATTGAAACCGCAAGAAGTCCTTTATCTTTCAAGGATAATAAAAAGTTCGTTATATCTTGTCGCCTTATCTTTTCTATGGAATCCAAATTATTCTTTTTAAGATAGGCTAGATACTTAGTTAGATCATTCTTATAGGATCCCAACGTATTCTTTGAAAGTCCTTTTTCAACCGACAGGAAATTCAAAAACTCTTCAAGCAGTTCTTTCATTGGCTCTCACATATTATAAAAGGATTGTTCTTTTTCTCATGGCCTATGGAAGACTCAGGTCCATGTCCAGGGTAAATGGTAATTTTATCATCCATGGTAAATAACCGCTCTTTAATAGACTTTATAATATCTGATTCAGTCCCTCCTGGCAGGTCAGTCCTGCCAATACCCTCAAAAAACAATGTATCACCTGTTAATACCGCATCTTCTGATTTAAGGCAGATACACCCTGGGGTATGCCCTGGAGTATGCATAACTTCAAGCCTTAAACCATTTAATTCTACTATATCTCCATCCTCCAGTAAGCGCGATGGCTTTGAAAGAACCTTGGAAGCCCCGCAAAAAGAAGACAGATTTTTCTCAGGACTTTCGAGAAAATCAGCATCAAGTTTATGTATATAAACAGGGATATTAAATTCATTGTTTGAGCCAGTATGATCTATATGTCCATGCGTATTTACAATAAACTTGGGTATCAGGTTATTTCTATCTAAAGCAGCCTTTATGTCCTCATAATCAGCACCAGGATCTACTACAATAGCCTCTGAACTTTTCCCATCGGATAAAATATAGCAGTTGGTCTCTATCGAGCCTACAACAAGCTTTTTAATAACCATTATTCATAATCCTGATCTGGAAATTCCCTGGTATCTGGTTTAATAAACTTCCATGTCTTAGAGTACCTGAAATTTTTCTCAACCGTCCTCTTATGCTTCTCTATCCTTTTCTTTAAAACATTAAGGTATCCAGGAGTAATAGTTTTCTCTGTTATGTCCTTATTAATACCCTTTAATTGCTCCATATAATGCTGAAGCTCATTCTGTTTTGCCTCTATCAATCTTTCATTCATCCTCTTAAGATTATATAGCGCCTCGGTAGAACAGCGAATCTGTTTCTGCTCATTTTTCGATTCTAGACTTTCAATTAACTCCTCTT
>CAZOIE010000225.1:0-3656 GCA_964579905.1 uncultured Planctomycetia bacterium | reverse complement strand
ATATGGAGCTTACAACTACATTTATCGCCCCATCAGGGCTATCCACAAAGATGGAAAACTATACAGGCCCAACCGTTATCATATCAGGCAACATAGCCTTCAAGGATTATAAAGATGGAGATATAATCATAGAGGTTTACAGCGAGGATCCAACCACTGGCAACATTCCTCCGGATATAGCAGTGGTTAAGATATCCAAGCCGGGTCCATATGAGATTAAGGTGCCTAAAAAAATAGGAAAGCTTTATATAACTGCAATGAATCCTAGCTCGGAACAGACACCCGTTGAAGTGTCTGTCGATCTGCCAATAGGCTGGTATGTAAAAAACCCCATAAAGGTAGGCTCAAGAAACATAAAAGACATAGATTTGGAGCTTGCCGTCTCAGACTCGCTTGAGTAATCTTTTATCTTTATTTTGCAGTTTTTACATTTGATTAATTTAAACAGTGGAATAGAAAATCATAAATGAAAAAGAAGAGATGGATTATTGCTTATAGCATTATCATAAGCCTAATATTAATAGTTGTTTTGGCAAGAGCATTTATTTTTCTCTATAGCTTAAAGCAATCTTATTTAATCAGTAAGGGTTTCTACCATTTTGAAGATAAGAACTTCTGGGAATATTTAAAGGAACTTAGAAAATTTAAGAAAAAATTGAGAGTTACTACAGAGGGATTTGGCAATAGGAGCATAGATGGAAAAAGGAAGCTGGATGGTATGACTATCGAGGATTCTTATGGAAGACGTTACTATGTACCAAATATTAACCTTGATATGGGCTCTTCTGAGGTCTCAACAAACTCGATTGGCATTTTAGGAGAGGAAGTTAAGATTCCCAAACCAGAGGGCGTTTACAGAATTCTTATTTTAGGCGGATCACGTGCTCTTTCAGGCTACCCTACACATCCTACCTTTTCTAAGCTACTGGAGAAAGGGTTGAGAGAACGCCTTCCCGGAAAGAAATTAGAGGTAGTAGATGGAAGTGTGACCGGTGCCACAATTCTAAATTCATTTATGAATCTGGTGCTTAATTGGCGAGAGCTTGATCCAGATATGATAATAATAGATCATGGTCTAAACGACATTGTTACAAATCTAGATCCTTTTTATCTAAAAAATTATTTATTTACCACCAAGGATTATATGAAGGATATAGGTACTGATAAATTTGAAAAGGAAAAGATTGAAGAAGGGCTAGATGCCTTTAGGACGAAGTTAGAAGGTCTTATTTTGCTGGCAAGGGGCATGAATTGCAAAGTCGCCTTATTAAATGTACAGGTTGTATATGGCGGTGATTTTGATCAAAGGAAAAAAATTGAGATATACAGAATGCTTAATAAGGGATTTGGTGTGCCCGCAAGCTATGCTTTAGAAATTATTAAAGGACATAATAAGATAATAAAAGAACTAGCTCAGGAGCATGACGCCGTTTTCATTGATGTATCTAATGCTTTACCCAAGAGTGATGTATTTTTCACCGATGCGGCCCATAGAACATTCAAGGGAAATAAACTTTACACAGAGGTTGCATTAGAAAGTTTAATCAAGTCCGATATCTTAAACGAGAAACAAAATTGATAAGATATGTTAAAAAAATTATAGCATTTCTTATTTGTTCTTTTACGTTACTCCTTCCATATCGCCTTCAAGTAATATTTTGTGAAATACTCGGACGTTTGATCAATGCTGTTTATAGGTTTTATTTTAAGGTCACTAAATTTATTATTAATCAATTAAAAGATGATAGATAAATGAAGAAGAAGGTGGCAATTTTATACTCTGGTGGCACGGACTCTACCTGTGCCGCCGCTATAATGGCCAAACAATTTGATGTAATTCATCTGCTTACATATACACGATTTGGCATTTTTTCAGTAGAAAATTCCACTTCAAACGTTAGCATTCTTAAAGAGAAGTTTAGTTCAAGGGAATTTATACATTGTATTATTAATGTGGAGAAACTTGCAAAATTTATATTTTACCAGGGGTATTTAAGGAATATTTTTAAGTATGGCTTTTTTACAATTTCAAACTGTGGTTTATGTGCCCTTATAAATCATATCAGGACATTAATTTTTTGCATTGATAATAATATAGAGGATGTGGCAGATGGAATCAACCGGGAATGGCCATTTTTTCCGGCTCACATAGAAAGTATTATCAATGAGTTTAGGAAAATGTATTTGGAGTTTGGCATAACCTATCATACGCCTGTATTTGAGTTTGATTTGCCTAGTGAACCCTCATTCCTTGATAAACTAAAGGGTGCAAAGCAGTTCTCAAAAGAAGATAGAAATTCTTCTGGAAAAAAAAGCACAGGTAGGTATCTATATGAGCTGGGGATTGTACCTAGGGATAACATTAAGGGAACGGAATTGGACCGTAAGATGCAGGCTAGATGTTTCCAGTTTATTGTGCATAACATATTTGTTCATTGGTATTATATGCCTAATCATAGTTTTGAGGATTATGAGAAGGTAACCTTAGGTTTATTTAAGGATAAAATAGGTTCGTTTATAAGGTTAGTAACCGATTATAGATCAAAGGGCTCTAAAAGTAGGTTATATAATTTAATTAAGTAATTTTTTAAACAGCTCTTTGGCAACAATACTATGACCAACCTCGTTTGGATGGATATAATCTAGGGGATTTCCGAAAAGTTCTAGTTTTTTCTTCTTTTCAAATACGGTTTCAATATCGGCAACAGGAATATCGCATTCATTTGCCAGCTCCTTCATAATTTTCCCATGTTCATTTGCATCGTGCGCGATTTCGAATATTTGATAATCCCATGCTTTTTGAAAAACCTCCTGTGCTTTCTTGTAATTCATTTTCTGTTCGTAGTAAAGGCCAAGATAGTAGTATGCCCTAGAGGAGTATGGGTTTAATTCCAAGGTTTTGATTAATTTACTGTATGATGTTTCATAATTTCCCCTATCAAAATACATAATCGCCTCTGATAACATATTTCTAAAACTATTATGTAATTGCGCGCTTAATGATTTCACCTTAAGATTAAAAGGCATTCTTACAAAAATGATTTTTATGTTATTTTTTATGCATAGCTTGTAAATGTTCTCAAGATTTTTTTTATAGTCCTCTTTTTCTACCCGTGTTTTAGCATATTTCAATTTTTGTTTTAGGATTGAATTAGATCTCCCCCTTTTTCTATTTACCTTTGATAGGGAACCTAAGAATTGGTATAGCCTGCTTCTCGAGAAAATATTTCTTATAGATATCAGGAGTTTGTTTGACGCGGTTAATTCCTTGTCACTTAATCCATTACTTCTAAAAAATCTATATCTATCTATGTCATTTACCAGATAGGAAACAGTGACAAGATCTGGTTTATATTCTAGTATATATTTTTTGAAAAAGGCTAATCCCTGATGCGATGAGTATCCTATCTGCCCACAGTTTATAACGGAATAATTCTCATTTGGGAAACTGCTATTCAATATGGCTTCCAACTGCTTTGGGTAGCTTTTTTCTGATGATACTCCCCACCCAAAGGTTGCAGATGCACCGAGGCACATTATTCTAAAGGAGTCCTTTTTTTTAATACCCAGATCTTCCTTTTCCCTTAACCAAAATGAGCTTTTGTTTACTTTAGCATTTTGAAAATTTAAATCCAAGTTTGGCCGTTGCCTCCAGA
>CAZOIE010000224.1:0-3672 GCA_964579905.1 uncultured Planctomycetia bacterium | reverse complement strand
GATAAGGCATGCAAATCTCGTTTTCATATTTCTTTCCTTTATTTGCATGGCACTTATAGCCCTGTTTATAACTGTAAGATGGGAGATTATTTTAAGGGCTTTAACCGGTAATGGCAAAATTCGCAAGGGTTATCTTTTTCAGCATTTTGTTTCAAGTAAGGCAATTTCAATATTTATCCCGAAAAATATTGGTGATTTTGCGGTGCGTGGACTGGGAGCCAATTTATCAGAAAAAGTATCTATGGGTGATGCATTCCAATCGGTTTTTTTTGACCGCATATTTGATGTATTTGTACTTATAATATTTTTTGTACCAGCAATTCTGTTCTTTGTAAGCTATCCGACGGCCAACCCCTACTTACTATATGCCATTGCGTTAGCAGTCTTTTTTTTGGTTTTAGCACTCAAACCACTGAAGCAGTTTAAAAGGATTTTTTTTGGTGTACTACGATTTAAATGGTTTTCAAAATTCAAATTGGTACAAAAACTTTTGCAAATTAAATTCGAAACAATTGAAAAACAAAGCTTTCTACGGCTAATCGTTTTAAGTTTATTAAAATTTATCGCCAATGTTTTCTTTCTGCACCTTCTGGGAATTGCCTTGAACCTGGAAATATCATTTTCGGTTGCATTTTGGGGTGCGGTAATAGGTCAACTAGCGTTTTTGGTTGCATTGACTCCCCGCGGACTAGGTATCCTTGAACTGAGTTGGATGGGGGTACTTCTTTTGGCGGGGATAGATAAACCCGATGCTGTATATTTTGTTACCTGTCGAAGAATTATGTCTTTAGGCTCTATGGTAATATTAATGTTTATTGCTTATTTGTTTAATAGTATTAACTCATTTTATCTAACCTTAAGGACAAGAAGATGATAAATAGTCTAAATCCTCAAAACTTACGAAGAGTTGTAATAGCGGGAATTCTACTTGGAATAATTACTTGTTTTTGTCCGGTAGTGTTTATTATATCTATTTTCGCGTTTAGTATTATATTTTTTGTTCAATCTATCAACGATGAAGAAAGACCTTTTTTTACAAAAATTATAATAATTGCCCTTTCAATTCGAGTTATATTCACCCTGATTGCAGTTTCTTATATTCCTCTTATGTATGTAGATTACATAGAGCACCCGATACTTGGTAAGATTGCTGGTCACAGTATACAGCTGTTTAGGGATTTTCATAGAGAAGTCCTGAATGGGGCGAGACTTGGAAGGTATTTTGTTGGTGAATACGGCCAGGAATTTTTACACCCGAAAAAAATCGCCTACGAGGGATTTAGCTCATATTTGCACTTCGGATCTTATTTTCAAGGTTTTCTAAACGCAATGTTCGGTGAGTCTATATTAAATGTGTTTATTTATCCCTTAGCGGGAATATGGGTGGTTGTGCTTGGTTATTATTTAGCCAAGGAACTTTTCAATAGAGAGGTTGCTCGTATTACCGCTGTAATTCTGACAGTTCTGCCATCAATCGTAATATGGGCATGCATAAATATACGGATGACGCTTTCTATTATAGCTATTCAGATTATCGCCTTATCGATGGTCAAATTTGTACGAAAACACAATCCCTTATACTTACTGGCTATAATTGTCAGCCTTATCAGCTTTAATTTATTTAAGAACAAATTTTTCAAGCCGATGGTTGTTATTACATTTGTTTCCTTCTTGTTTACCTTCAGAATAAAGTTAAGATTTAAGCTTTTAATTTTAGCCGGCTGCATAACTCTAGCAATGTTGATTCCATCTACGCGTTATAAGATTCACCAATCATGCCTGGATATGATGAGCCATCAAAGGAGCTTTGCCTCGTATGGTTCAGGGAATAATTACAGAATATTCGAGGATTTTGTTTATACGCCGGTAGATATTTATAAATCTAGTAGAGTAACAAAGCTCACACTCTTAAGGGGATTGCCCAAAGGAGTAATATATTTTTTATTTTCTCCTTTCCCTTGGAAGATCACAAATACTCTGCGACTATATTCATACCCGCAGGTTCTGCTCTGGTATTTTTTATTCCCCTTTGCATTAATGGGTATGCTGCTCGGTATTAGGAATAGGCGGGAAGTGGTTTTGCCGCTTCTGTTGTTTTTAATATTTTGGACCGCAATATTATCGCTCACCATGGGAAATGTTGGAACCGCCGCCCGTCATCGGGATTTTGTGGCACCGCTTATTTATATATTTGCTGGTGCGGGGATGTTGAATCTATTGGGAAGGAAAATTACCTAAGGCCTGGTCGAATGAATGTCTTATTAATTAATGTACCGGTTTCTTTTAATACATGGCAGAACCTAGAGATGCCACTGGGATTAGCGTATATTGCTGCAGTGCTTGAGGAGAATTCCCATAAAGTTTCTATTATTGATTTTGAGGTCGAACACTTTGAAACAGAGTTATTTAAAAAAGAGCTGGATTCTCGTAAGCCTGATATTGTCGGAATTTCATTTCGCTCTTCGTCATATTCTTCTGCGAAAGCCATTTGCCAGGTAATAAAGGATCATGATTCTTCGCTTAAGGTAGTTCTTGGCGGGCATCATGCTACCGCCTTTCCTGAGGATACGCTTAAAGATATTAGAGCGGATTACATATTAAAGGGGGAAGCTGAGTTTTCCATGCGAGATCTCCTTAATGCAATAGCCAAAAATTCAGATTTAGGGTTTGTAAAGGGTTTATGCTTCCGAAATAACAAAGATGTGATAACAAATGTACCAGATGACACTATCCCGGATCCTAATCTTGATAAGCTTCCATTTCCGGCATGGCATCTACTTCCAATAGACAAATATGTTACAGGCTCAATTCTGACAAGCAGGGGGTGCCCGTTTTCGTGCATATACTGTGACAAGGGTATCTCTACAAGGAAGGTAAGGTTTAGGTCACCAGAGAACATTTATAAAGAAATAGTGGAGTTTAGCCGTAGGTATAAGAAAGACAGAATTTACTTTGTGGATGACTATTTCTTCTTGAACAAAGAGAGGTTAAAAGGACTCTTTAAGAATATCATTGGAGGAGAATTACGTTTTAGATGGTATTGCCAGGCTAGGGTGGATGGGATAAATTCAGAAATACTCACGCAGGCCAAGGAGAGCGGTTGCGAGATGATCATCTACGGTGTTGAAACTGGCGATGTGGATGAACTTGCATATATTAATAAAAAGGCCTCACTGCAGGAAACAAAGGAGGCTATAAGGCTTACAAGAGATTTCGGCATTAAAACAAGAGCCAATTTTATGATTGGATTTCCGATATCCACGCACAGGACAATAAGTAACTCAATACGTTTTGCCAGGGAGATAAACGCGGATATTTACAGATTTTTCATCGTTTCACCACTTCCGAACACGATTTTATGGGAACGATTAGAAAAGCTGCATCCCGAGCTTGCGAAGGTTGGATGGGATAAGTTTGACTTCTATAGCCCCAGCTTTGACACAAAGGATGTAAAGAAGGAGGAACTTTCACAATATGCCATGGGAGCCTACCACTATGTTTTAAAAGGTAGGGTGCTTAGGGAGCTGTCTATTGAATTGTTGCCAAGATTAATCAAATTACTTAGTCGCATAGTTAAAACAAGAAGGATTAGAGGTAACTTGTCTGTTACATTTCCAGCATTTCAAAACCTTCTTCTTGAGGAATGGTTTATTTTAAGCCGTATCACAAACA
>CAZOIE010000223.1:0-3675 GCA_964579905.1 uncultured Planctomycetia bacterium | reverse complement strand
CCTTCTCTATAAGTTCACAAACCTCTGAAAACTCATGTAGTATATAACACAAAAATTGCCCAAGCCAAACACTCTCACCTTGCCCCTTGGATCCAACATTACTAAGGCCATCATTCCAATCTCCCTCTCCAATTAGAGGAAGACCTCCTTTACTGAATCTCGATAATACCTTGTCTATGCCCCTCTTTGCATGCTCAAAGACGCTTTCTTCCTCTGGCGAATCTATGAAAGGCACCATCTCATTTAATATTTCAAGGTCCTTTGTTTCTTTCAGGTAATCAACAAGTACAAAGGCAAGCCACAAAAGATCATCGGTATGAACACTCCTGTAACCCTGCTCAATCACCGGATCCCACCAATGCTGAACAACACCATCCTTATACTGATGTGCTGCATGCAGGAGAATTTGCTTTTTTGTAAGCTCAGGATCAAGCGGCAAAAATAACATGCTGTCTTGCAACTGATCACGAAAACCAAACGCTCCTCCTGTCTGATAGTACGCCGTCCGCGCCCACATCCTACATGAAATAGCTTGATACTTCAGCCATGTATTGGTTAGGATATCTATATGCTTATCAGGGGTTGAAATAGAATTCTTATTCAGAATATCCTCCCAGTATATCTTTAGATCATAAAGTGCCTCATCAACCTCTTTGGGCTCCTTGAACTTATTGATAATCTGGGTGGCCTGCGATTTTGTCTTGGTAGCTCCAAGTAGAAACACGACGGTCTTTTCTTCATTTTCCTCAAGTTCTAGGTTTACGTGCAAACTTCCAATAGCATCAAGCCACTTGCCCTCATCAGGGATACATATACCATTCTCTACCGCCTTGGGATTCACAATGCTCCTATGCATGCTCAAGAAAGATTCTTTTGAAGTTGTATAAGAAGCGGGTTCCTCGTTTACACTATGAAATGCCGTATAATCCCAATCGCTGTTTAAGAAACCATCATCTTTACTTGGTATCTGCCAAGCCCTTTTTGTAGCAAATATAGATTGTAGGCTCTTATTGTAGGAGGTCTCGAAAAAGGTCTTATGAAGTTCTCTGTGCCAATCAGGGGATTCTCCCAGACACCACTCGAAATATGAAAATGCTCCTATGCTCCTTCTGTAGGGACTTAGGTTTTTTATCTTTACCTGCCATATCTCTACATTCTCAAACGGATGGACAAATATAAGTAGGTTACTTTCTATCTCTTTATAAACAGATTTAACCTTAGAATACCCAATACCATGCCTAACCTCATAGGAGTCGGGTAGATAACAGGTGGGCTTATAGCAAAGTGACCACCTCCCCCCTGTCTTATTATCCCTTAAATAAATAAACTTCCCCCATTCATCCTTTACTAGATCCTGTTCCCAGCGAGTTATCCTATTTATCCTGGCATGGTCGAGCCATGAGTATCCGGTTCCTGTTGAGGAGAATGTAAGGCCATACTCCTTGTTCGACAGAACATTTATCCAGCAGGAAGGGGTATCGGGTTTTGTTATAACAAACTCCTTGCAATCCTCACTGAAATGTCCATACTTTGTCCTATATAAAATCGCCTGTTGTTTTGGTTTTTTTTCCATAAAGAATCCCCTTTTCTTTAAGGTTAATTTATTTAATTCTACGTTAAAGTTTTAGCTAAAGACTAAAAAGTATTAGCTGTCTTTGTTTCTCTAACTAGCTCCTTTTTTCTTCTTAATATAAGCTTTCTCAAGTCTTCAAATATTCCGTAAACACTCGGTACGAAAAAAAGCGTGAGTATAGAAGAAGTTATAAGACCTCCTGTAACGGTTATGGCAAGTGGTGCCCATAAACCCGCCTCTTCACTTCTGTCTATGGCCATAGGAAGCATGCCACAAACTGTAGTTAGCGTTGTCATAAGTATAGGTCTCAATCTATCCTGACCCGCAACAATCACCGCCCTCGCACGTGACAACCCATTCTTAATCAAATTGTTCACATGATCTATTAAAATTATTGCATTATTTACAACTATCCCACCAAGCATAATAGCCCCTATGAAAACCCCCATACTGATAGAGGTTTCTGTCAGCTTAAGAGAAAAAGCAACACCGATCGCACCAAGAGGAACGCTAATTAGTATTATAAACGGCTGTATGTATGATTCAAAAAGACTTGCCAAGACTAGATATATTAACACAAGAGTTATAATCAAAGCGAAAGTGAGCTCCCTTTGATTCTCAACCATCTTTGTATAGGCACCACCGAATTTCCAGAAATAATCCTCAGGAAACTTAAGGTCCTTCAGGTTAGCCCGGGAGAGTTCTATGGCCTTAGAATATGGGTGCCTTCCTATATTTGCACTAACCTGTATCATGCGGTTTTTATTACGTCTATAAATCTTGCTCGGGCCCACGTCCAGCTCAAACCTGGCAACCTGATCAAGGCTTACCTGGCTACCGTGGGAACCGGTTAATATGAGCTTATAAAGGTGGTCGAAGGTCTCTCTATCCGCCTCCTTAAGGCGCGTAATAACCTCGACCTCTCTTGCTTGGGTATGGTATACGGTCGCACGAAGTCCGCGCATCTGCCCATGGATGCTGGATGATATATCGTCAATAGTCAGACCATACATCGCTGCCTTCTTCCTGTCAACTATTACCCTCATCTCGGGCCTTCCCTCCCTTGCTCTGATTTTTACATCCGTAAGTCCCTTTACGGCCTCAAGTCTACTTGCCACTGAAACAGCCAACTCTTTCAAAATATCATAATTGTATCCATATAGATCTATTATTATCTCGCGCGCCAAGGTCTGCTTGGCCTCTTCAAAATATATAAAGGTGTTGGGGATCTTAGCAACCAAAGGTCTCAGCATGTCTATAATATCTTTTGCCGATTTGTCCCGTTCATCAGAAGAAACAAGTTTTACATATATCTTACTCTCCCATGGCTCAATCCTTGAAGAGATTGTCTTTACCTCTGGAATTTCCCTAAGCATAACCTCAACATGTGACACAACATCATCGGATACCTCCAATCTTGCCCCTGTTGGAAGTTCAACAAAAATCGTAAAGGTACCCGCCTCTGGCTGTTCCATAAATTCAACCGGTATTTTAATAAGCACTGATACCGCGAAAGCAAAAACCAGAATTACCAAAAGAACAAGTAGGTATCTAAACCTAACTGCAAAAATAAGGGAGTTTTTATAATGCGCTTTAAGATTAGAGAAAAAGGACCTTTTTTTGAAATACCCGTCTGCTTTTTGCAATTTCTTTTTAATCTTTACTATCTTAGAGGCCATAGTAGGAACTAAAGTCAAAGCTACAACCAAAGAAGCGAATAAGGAGAATGTTACTGTTAAAGCCAATCCACCAAAAAGAAGCTTTATTTCTTTGGATACAAATACGATTGGCAAAAAGACCACTACAGTCGTAATGGTCGAAGCTACAATTGCAAGCAGCATTTCTTCAAGCATGAATTTTGAAAAATTTGGAAAAACTGCCTCTTGACAAACATCCAAAATGTCTGTATACTCTCATTAGATAGAGGGCGGCCCATATACTGCCTTTCAGAAATCCCGAATTGTCCCCCAACCTTTTGTTCTTTCAGATAGAGATCGTTTGATGACAGATAAACTGGAACGCAACCTGCCTGTGTCGGACCAGCTGCGTGATATTCTCAGAACCCGCATCCTCGACGGCGTCTATCCGGCCGGATCGAAATT
>CAZOIE010000222.1:0-3690 GCA_964579905.1 uncultured Planctomycetia bacterium | reverse complement strand
TATAGGTTGCAGTATTAGGCTTACTCGCTCTCTCTAGTGCTCTTGCAAATATATGCTTAAAACTATCCGAATGCCCAAACATAAACTCATCTATATATATTGCGCCAGAGTTCGGTCTACGATCCGAGTGCTCAAACAAAAAAGCAATCTCTAAAACCTTATCAAATTCGACTATCTCTTTAAAAGCTTTAAGTGGGATTATAACCTTTTTCCATTCATTGGAAATTCTTGATTTTAAGAAGGATTTTAGCGGAACGCTTGATACAATATCCTTTTTAATGTTAAACTCTCTATCTAAATCTACATCTGCATGTAGCTCTAGCATAATATCGGTATCGACATCACCCCTCATCCAAAATGAAAGATAATTGCAATCCTTGAGATACTCTGCATATTCTCTCTGGGTGAGCTCATTTCGTTTTGCAAGCTCTATCCAGAAAAATGAAAAGCTATGATCATCCTCAACGTTAAAAGAAACTTTTAAGCTATTGCCAGAATTACCAAAGGTCAATCCCTCTTTACTGACAAACGATAGATTACACACGCCAGATGGTGACTGCCCGGAACCTATAAAGCCGCCAAGAAGGTTGGTAACCCATCCTTTATTGAAATCATCAACCAAAACCGTCTTATTTGGAAGTGAAAATATCGGAGAGCCAAAACATATACTCATAATCAATACAAGAAAAATTAAAACAAAAGTTTTTAGTCTCATCTTATTCCTTAATTTATAAGTTAGCTATCCACCCATTAACACATTCACGTACATTCTCATCGCAGGATACGCTATAAACAGTTGAACCAGAGTCTATCTTTCTCATAAGTCCCTTTAAAACATTTCCTGGGCCAATCTCCATAAAATTGGTAATTCCATTTTCAATCATATAGCGAATGGATTTTTCCCATTTGGTTGTATTATTTACCTGCTTAATTAAATTATCTTTTATGCTCTCTGCATCTGTAAGTGGTTCTGCTGAAAAATTGGCTACAACCGGAACGGTGGCATTTGAAAAATTCACCTTATCTATGTAAGTTTTTAACTGATCACTTGCCTCATCCATAATAGAGCTGTGGAACGCCCCGCTTACATCAAGCACAAGTGTCTTTCTTGCCTTTTGCTGTTTTGAAAGCTCTGCAGCTCTCTCAATATCACTTATTTTTCCTGATATAACGATTTGCCCAGGAGAATTTAGGTTTGCTATCTGAGTGTTTGTCGCCTTGCAAATCTGCTTAACATTCTCCAGCTGTAAACCAATAATTACAAGCATTTGGCCTGGAGTTTTTTCGCTAGCTGCAGCCATGTAAATACCCCTTTTTCTCACAAGTATAGCTGCATCTCTAAGCTCAAGCACTCCGGATGCCACCAATGCAGAGTACTCTCCAAGACTTAAACCAGCATTAAAGGAAGGTTTACTTATATTTGAACCATATAATTCTTCAAATACCCGAAGGGATGCTAAACTCGCTGTCAAAACTGCCACCTGGCAATTTTGCGTTTTAGAAAGCTCCTCTTGGGGACCTTCAAAGCAAAGGGTTTTCAGGTCAAAATCAAGCACATCATTAACCTCATCAAAAACCTCCCTGGCCTTAGTGAAATTCTCATAAAGCCCTTTTCCCATGCCAACGTACTGAACGCCCTGTCCAGGAAATAAATAAGCAAATTTTGCCATTCTTTTATTTAATTTTTATTGCCATTTTAAAACGATTGAACCCCAGGTAAGTCCACCTCCAAATGCAACCAAGACCACAGTATCCCCGCTTTTAACCTTGTTAGCTTTAACAGCATCATATAGCGCAACCGCAATAGACGCAGCCGACATATTACCGCACTTATCGATATTAAGAAAAACTCTTTCCTTTGGAATATCCAAACGCTTAACTGTAGCGTCAATTATTCTTATATTTGCTTGATGAGGTATAATACAATCTATATCTTCACATTTAAGGCCAGCTTTTGATATAACCCTACTTGCAGAATCCGTCATAGTTCTAACCGCGATCTTAAAAACTTCATTTCCGGCCATCTTCAAAAATCCAAGCTTTTCATCCAAGACCTCTTTAGTTATAGGAATCTTTGAGCCGCCTGCGGGAATTTTTAATAGATCAGCCTGCGTACCATCTGCACCCAAATCAGCCGCCAAGATACCCTCTCCATCAACTTGCCCAAGGATACAAGCACCAGCACCATCGCCAAATAGAACACATGTAGAGCGATCCTGCCAGTCAACAAACCTAGATAAAACCTCAGCGCCTATTACAAGCGCATATTTTGAACCATTGTTCATCAGAAAGCTACGTGCCATCTCAACACCGTATATAAAACCAGAGCAGGCAGCATTTATATCGAAACACATCACATCTTTTATTCCAAGCTTTGCCTGAACCACACAAGCAGTGGATGGCATCAACATATCGGGCGTAATTGTTGCAACTATAATAAGTCCAATATCTTCCTTGTTTATCTTAGCTTTCTCTATTGCTTTATCAGCAGCAAATTTTGCCAAATCGCTGGTTGACATATCATCGGATATAATATGCCTTTCCTGTATTCCCGTCCTTGTCTTTATCCACTCATCGGATGTATCAACCATCTTCTCGAGATCAAGATTTGTAAGTACCTTATCTGGAAGATATGCACCAAGGCCTAGTATGCCTATGTTACCTTTCTTTGAGTTCATGTTATTTCTACAATCTCCCTAATAACAACGTTTAACTATTATGCGAAGAGGATAGCGTACGCACAATCTCTTCATTTATCTTATGTGAGGTAAATTCCGATGCAACCCTTATAGCATTCTTTATAGCCTTGCTTGATGAGCGCCCATGACTTATAATGCAAACACCATTTATCCCGAGAAGGGGTGCACCACCATACTCTGCATAATCCACCTTCTTCTTCAAACTCTTAAAGGCAGAAATACTTAAAAAGGCTCCTAGCTTTGTAATAAAATTCCTCTTTAATTCTGTCTTTAGCAGCCTACTAATTGTCTCTGAAAGGCTTTCTGCAACCTTCAATACTACGTTTCCTATAAGCCCATCGCATACAATAACATCACTCTTTCCATTAAATATATCCCTACCTTCAACGTTGCCCAAAAAATTCAAATTTGTCGATTGCAAAATCTTAAATGTGTCTTTGAGCAAATCTGTTCCTTTTGTTTCTTCCTCACCGATATTTAACAATCCAACATTGGGGTTCTTTTTCTTGAGTATGCTTTTAGAGTATATCGTGCCCATAACGGCATATTGATAAAGATGCTGGGGTTTACAGTCTATATTAGCACCTACATCTAACAAGAGGCTAATATCGGTTAATGTAGGCATAACGACTGCGATACCGGGCCTTTCTATTCCCTCCAATAGCCCCAAGGTAAGCATGCTGGAACAAACTACCGCACCGGTATTACCCGCTGAGATAAACGCATCTGCCTTCTTATCCTTTAAGAGATTTACCCCTACGGCTATAGAGGAATCTTTCTTTCTCCTAAAGCTCGTAACAGGGGACTCATGCATCTGGACAACCTCGCTCGCATGAACAACTTCTATTTTTTCTTTTGGATAGGTATATCTAGAAAGCTCTTTTTGTATTTTATCAGCATCTCCTGTAAGCACTACACAAAGATCGTATTCTAATGCAGCCTCTACTGCACCCTTTACTGTTATGAAAGGTGCATTATCCCCACCCATAGC
>CAZOIE010000221.1:0-3701 GCA_964579905.1 uncultured Planctomycetia bacterium | reverse complement strand
AAATAAATAAATCTATCCAGTTAAAATTACCCATTTTTTTGGAAAAAATTTTTACAAATATACCATAATTTTTGGCGTTTGTCAAGATAGGCTATATAATATTATTATTTCTAAAATAATTACTAGTGTTACAGCAAAAAATTAGCATATTTTCCCTATTGTAACTCCATTATTTATCTTCACTATTGCCACATCCTTTAATGTATTTATTGCACTAGTATCACACTTAATTTGCACAGGTATGTAGTTTTCTGAATAACCACTAAGCGTATTCGTCTTCTCGTTCACCTTGGACTCTATTAGAACCTTAGTTACCTTATTCAAATACTGCTTTCTAAATGCCAAAGAGTATTTATCAGCCAATCTTTTAAGAAATGTGACTCTTTCCGTCTTAATAGATTGAGAGACATCATTATCCATAAAACTTGCCCTTGTATTTTTCCTTGGGCTGTAGGGAAATATATGCATTCTGGACGGTCTAATCTTCTCTAGGAAGGAGACTGTATTGCTAAAGTTTTGCTCAGATTCTCCTGGAAAACCAACCATTATATCAGTAGTAATTGCAATTTTTGGAACACTCAACCTTATCTTCTTAACTAACTCGATGTAATAAGAAACCTTATAAGGTCTATTCATTCTTTCTAAGATTTCATCGTCACCAGATTGAAATGGAATATGTAAATGAGGGCATAGCCTTTTTGAAGATTTTAGTATTTCTATAAGCTCATCTGAGACATATGTCGGCTCAATAGAACTCAGTCTAACTCTAAAATCACCCTTTAAATTTTCGATCTTTTTCAGTAGCTTGGTCAGTGTTACTGTACTATTTATATCCTCCCCATAACTTCCAAGGCATATACCAGATAAAACCACCTCTTTAAAACCTGAGTCTATAAATAACTTAAACTCCTGGATAACTTCTTCAATCTCTTTAGAGCAAAGTTTATTTCTAACATATGGAACTATACAAAATGAACAAAAATTTTTACAACCATCCTGAATCTTTAAGATTCCACGCGTACGCGAACTCTTATTTTCAATAGCATCCTTTCTGGATAATTGAATATTATTCTGCTTTATGAAATTACTTACCAACTTTGGAATCTTCGACCTATCTGAATTTTTCACAAAGATAACCTTATCATAAAAAGGTTTGTCTCCATCACGGTAATCTACCGCACAACCTATCATAAAAACCTGTGAGTAGGGATTTCTAGAAATAGTTCGTCTTAAGGCTGAAAATGACTTTCTATCAGCTTTCTGAGTAACAGTACAAGAATTAATAAATATAATTTCTGAGTCTAAATAGTCTTCAACCTCAATAATCCCTATTTTGTTTAACATCTTCCTGATATCATTAGACTCGGCCTGATTAACCTTACATCCAAACGTCAGAAAGGAATATCTTAATTTACCCATCGTAAAACTCATAATTTAGCACAGATAGCAAAAATACACTTGCCGTTTCAACCCGCAAAACAGATGGACAAAGACTGATAAGCTTCAAATTATTATCTCTGGCTAGTTGCACTTCAGCGTCTGTAAAATCGCCTTCTGGACCAACAAATACCGTAATTGAATCAGGCAGCCTACTACTACCTATAGCTTTTTTTAAACTTATACTTTCATCTGACAGCGTTGCAAAAATAGATAACTTAGAATTCGCTATTGCATATTCAATGGCTTCTAAAAACTTCTTAGGTTGACTAATGTTTGGAATTATTGATCTTTGACATTGCTTAGAGGCCTCAATAGTAATCTTCTTCCATCTAAGTATGTATTTATCAATAACATCTTGTTTTTTTATCACACATCTATTCGTTACTATCGGAACTATGGAACAAACATTAAGCTCGGTAGCTTTTTCAATAATCAAATCCATTTTGTCTTTTTTGGAAATTGCCTGAAACAGTGTTATCTTAGGAAAATTGTCCACCTCTTTTACCCTTTTCTCTATAATTTCAGCATATAGATTACCTTTTTTATCTCTACGAAGAGTGCCTATGTATTCTGTTCCGCTTCCGTCAAAAAAGAACACTGTATCTTCTAATTTAGCCCTTAAAACACTAACAATATGATTTACCTCTTTCTCCTCAAAAAAAGCCTTTTTGTCTTTTATTCTGTCGCGTCCTACAAAAAATCTTCTCATTTGGCTTGTTCCTCACCAAATACGAATGCACTAAACATATAGATAGTAGCCCCTTTCTTCCAGGCATCCTTATCCAGGCCTGCCTTGTAACACGTATGCTCTAAAAACTCGTCTCTTGTCCAATTATATTCTGCGGCAACCTGAGGAAGAAGCAATCCAGAACTAAACCCTTTCCGCACCAATAAACCATGCGTACCCACCTCTATGTCAGAAACATCTTTAACCTCTTTAAACTTAGAGAGAACAGAAATTTCTATTTTAATATCATTCAATTCCTCTTTGCTTAACGTTGGAAACCTAGGATCGCTAAAAGCAGCCTCAACCGCCATATCGGAAATTGTCCTATATAGTGGCTGTAACTGGTAAAGAGAACCTATGCACCCTCTTAACTGACCGTGCCTTGTTAAAGTTACAAACGCTCCCTTCTTTTCAAGTAGCATTGGGTCACTCTCAGAAAGCGATGGTTTCTTTCCATCTTTTAAATAACTTTCGATTGAACCCCTTGCTATTGATAACAGCCTATTTTTTTGATTATCATCTAGCATAATTACACCGTCCCTTTTTTGTAAATTATTTCCTATTATACAGCTAACATATCCAACAACCCTAGATTTGTCATATGTAACATCACCAGAATTTGCATATTTTAGAACCCTTAAACCATCTGCGCCAAGTAACCTTGACGCCATCATAACTGTAATAACTGCTCCTGATCCGCAGAGCTCAACCTTTCCATTTGAACAATTATCAAATATTTCTTTCAACTTAAAGTCCTTCAATAAGCTCAATGTATAATCATCCATATTTACAGCATCCTTATAGTTATGATAATGAGATAAATCTGTGCTGGCAACTAACAAAATATCTTTTCTATTTCCTGTAACATCAACTAGGCTTTTTGCGAGTAATTTACAATTCTCCAATGTTTGATTGCCTATTAATATCGGAACGATCTTAAAATCTTGCCGTAAACTCCTTTGTAAAAATGGGAGTTGAACTTCCAATGAATGTTCTTTCAAATATGCATCCCTGTAAAACGAAATCTTTGGATTTTTTTCGATTAATGCATTTGCAAATTTAGCATCAACCTCAATATTGCCAAGTGGAGTTTCAAACTCACCCTTATTATAAACCGACATTCCATCAAACCTTTTATGATGACTTGGACCTATCAACACTACCGTCTTAAATTCTGCACCTTTTATAGCGCTATAGGCATAACCTGCTACGTGTCCGGAATAAACATAGCCCGCATGCGGCGATATTACGGCCATTATATTCCTTCCTTTAGCAAATATATCTCCTTCGCTGTAGCTAGCCTTAGAAGCATTATTAATAAACATATCAACAAGTTTTACTAATTTACCCTTAGAACTTGGATAAAATGTACCGCTTACGGAAGGTTTTTTAACCTCTTGTGAAAACAGATGAGTTGGGAAAAAAGTTGTGACTATGAAAAAAAATAAAAGAAATGATTTCATAAAAGAATTGGATAGAAGTCACCTGATGGAGGACAGGGGAATTGAACCCCCGACTTCAACCTAGCGAAGGA
>CAZOIE010000220.1:0-3713 GCA_964579905.1 uncultured Planctomycetia bacterium | reverse complement strand
CGTAGGAGATCTCGGTTCTGGCAAGACCACATTTACTAAGGGCATTGCGGTATCTCTGGGCGCTAAGAGTTATTCCAGTATAACCAGCCCAACCTTTGTATTGATAAGAGATCATGATGAACTTAAGATACCTTTGTATCATATCGATGCATATCGGATAAAGGATCCCCTTGAGATAGAGCTGGCCGGCTTTGATGAATACTTATCGAAGGGAGGGGTTTTGGTGATTGAGTGGGCGGATAGGATAAAGAGCGTACTGCCTAGCAGTTATTTAAAGATACAGTTTGAACATGTTGCGCCAAACAAGAGATTGTTAAAATTCTTACCAAGGGGATCTCACTACAAGGTCTTGGTAAATAAACTTAAATTTTAATATGAAACTATTGGGAATAGACACATCTTCGGAATTTCTAGGGCTTGCTATTATAGAGGAGGGCGAGGTAAAACTTAGCCTTTTAAACAAAATAGACAGAGCGCATGCATCTATTCTTATCCCGAGGATAGATGAGATGTTAGGGTTGTCCGGTTGTTCGTTAGATACGATTGACGGTTTTGTGATAGATATAGGCCCTGGTTCATTTACGGGCCTTCGCATAGGGGTGTCTACTGTTAAGGGATTTCTAGCAGGGCAAAAAAAGGGTATAAAGTTAGTAAAGAGCCTTGATGTTATAGCGGCTAATCTAAATCGTACAAACCTTGATATATGTGTCGTTATGGATGCACGAAGGAATAATCTTTACTACTCGCTCTTTAGATCGATCGACGGTAATCTCAAGCAGATATCAAAGTATTCTCTTATAAAATCTGACAAACTTATATCGAAGATCAAAAGACCGACGATTTTTACAGGAGATGGATTATTAGTTATTGAAAAATTACTTAAGAGTAAGCTTGGGCGTTTGGCGCATTTTGCATCTAGGGAGTTTTGGCATCCAAAGCCTGAAGTATTGACAACAATAGGTTATAAGAGGATAAAAAAGGAAGGTTTTGACAGTCAAAAAGATTTGCAGCCCTTTTATATTTATCCTAAAGAGTGCAATGTTACTTTGCCAAAGAAAAAATAATGAAAAGTAAACAAAATAAAACTGGAGCCTATAGACCTACCTGGGTTGAGATCGAGCTTTCTGCAATTAGGTTTAATCTAGGCAGGCTTAGAAAGGTTATCCCTAAACATACAAAGATTCTAGTTGCAGTGAAGGCTGATGCCTATGGCCATGGGATTGTTGAAGTTTCAAAAGAATTAGTAAGATTGGGGGTGGATTACCTCGGAGTTGCTACAACCGATGAGGCGATAACTCTAAGGCTTGCAGGTGTAAGAATACCCATACTTGTCTTTGGCTCAGTGCTGAAAGATGAGATTGAACCCATAATAGAATATAATATTACCCCTACAATATCCAGATTAGAAACGGCAAGGCTCTTGTCAAAAGCTGCAGCAAAGCTTAAGAAGAAAATGACAAAGGTACATGTAAAGATAGACACCGGTATGGGTAGACTTGGTGTGTGGCACTCAGACGCTATAGGCTTCGTGAAATCCCTATTGAGGTTCAAAAACTTAAAGATAGATGGTATATATTCACACCTTCCAAGCGCCGATGAGAAGGACAAGAAATTTACGAATATGCAGTTCTTGCATTTTGAGAGTCTTATATGTGATTTAGAAAGGCTTGGTATATCAATTAGGTTAAGGCATATCGCAAATAGCATGGGTCTTTTAAGATTTAAAAAATCGCACCTTAATCTTGTCCGGCCGGGTTTGATGATATACGGGCTCTACCCAGACTTGGATTCACCAAGATCTTCCAGATTAAGACCGGTTTTAAGTTTTAAGACACGCATTGTCTATATAAAAGAGCTTCCAAGAGGAAGAAGCGTAAGCTATGGCAGAACCTATGTCACAAGTAAAAAAAGCAAGGTTGCAACACTTCCTGTTGGCTACGGAGATGGCTACCCACGCTTTCTGTCAAATAAGGCATATGTCCTGGTAAAAGGGAAGAAGGCAAGGGTTATTGGAACAGTCTGTATGGATCAGACCATGATAGATGTTAGTAACATTAAAGGCGCAAAGGTGCAGGATGAGGTGGTATTGATAGGGGCTCAGGGAGGCCGCAGAATAACGGCGGAGGAGCTTGCAAAGCTCGGAAATACCATATCATATGAGATTGTATGTATGATATCTAAAAGAGTTCCAAGGAGTTATGAAAATAAATGTTGCTAAAAGTTTTTCTAATTGATATAATGCACACTGGATAAGACTAACCTCTAAATGTATTAGGTTGTCTATCCACGTGGATAAGTATATTTGCTTATTGATAACTGTTTTTAATCATTTTTAGAGGCAAAATTTGCCTGAAAAGTCCTATTTTATTTAGTTTATTCATCAATTTTTAATAATTATAAGAAGACTTATTAATGAAGATAGTTAATCTCAGCAATAAGCGTAAAGGTTTTTCATTCATAGAAGTTATAATCGCTGCAGTCATCGTAAATCTTGCGATAATGGGATTGTTCGGTGCATTTTTTTATGGCAAGGCAAAGGTACAATCTACTAAGCGACAACTTATGGCACTTAACCATGCGCAGGAGCTTATGGAGTATCTTACTTCGCTTGACTTTGATGATGCATATCTTACTATTGGTACCCACAGCACTGAGCCTTCAACCGTTCTTCCAACCAGTGGCGATGAGGGAGAATTAAGGAGTTACTGGTCCGGCACAAGGACCTATAGTGTCAGCTGGGGTCCAAATACATATGGCAATGATCAGCGTTACAAGATTATATCCGTTACAGTAAATTGGACTGAGCCTAGCATATGAGATTACTTAAAAGATCATCAAATAATAAAAGTGGATTTACGCTCGTTGAGTTGATCATAGCATCTACAATGGTTATCTTTATTATACTCTCTGAGACAGCTGTTTACATTGGTGCGGTTAGGACTATGAGGCAGTCCCTTTGGAGGTGTTTTGCTCAAAATGAGGTAAACACCACAATTGCACATATGTCTAGGGAGTTAAGGGCAGGGTATAGCGTTACAGTTGTAAGTACTAGCGAGGTAGAGGTGACTGTAGATACAAGCAGTGATCCTTCTACCAAGAGCCTTGTGACAAGGGAGTATAGGTTGGTTGGCTCAGTCCTTCGCTACACCCCAAATACATCAGCCGCATCAACCTATATAGACATTGCGCAGGATATCGATAATTTTAATGTTTCCTTAAGCGGTAGGACCCTAACGGTAAACCTAAGATGCGTAACCAGAGGACAAACCTTTGGTGTTCGAAATCAAATAAGTTTGAGGTGTATGGTCGCAGGCTCAACCTGATGATTTGGAAAAGATATGAGAATAAGTAAAGTTAGAGATGAGAGAGGATTTGTATTATTGATTTCTGTTATATTACTATTTATAACCGGTGCGGTTGGTGCTGCAGGTCTTTTGCTTATGGTAGGTCATTACCAGACCACAAAGATACAGATAGACCATGTAGAGGCATACTATAGAGCTGAAGCGGGTTTGGTGTGGAAGATGTGGAGTATGCGCAACCTAGATCCTGGGGCTGCTTCAAACACTATTCCCGTAGAGAGTTCCAATGATGTGAGCATAACGCATGCTTGGAGATCAGCATATGATAATTTTCGTGTTGAATCGACGTCCGACTATTAAAAGGGATATATAGAGTATGTCCGAATTAGGATTATACATAGGTCGAAGAGC
>CAZOIE010000219.1:0-3724 GCA_964579905.1 uncultured Planctomycetia bacterium | reverse complement strand
CAGAACATTTCAAAAATAATGTTGATGGTAAATTCAAAGCGCTTGTTGTTGCCGTTAGCCGTAGTGCGTGCGTCATGTATAAGCGAGAGTTGGATAAATATTTACCGCCGGAATATTCCGAAGTAATAATGAGCTATTCTGATAAGCATGATTCGGCATCTATCAGTGGCTATAAGAAAGCCTTATTGCAACGCTTCAAGGGCAAAGATATAGATGATATCAAAAAGGAGATAATTAATAGTAGATATAAGGAAGAGGATTTGCCAAAGATATTAATTGTTAAAGACATGCTTTTGACCGGATTCAATGCTCCTATATTACAGACATTATATTTAGATCAGCCGTTAAAGGAGCATAGATTACTGCAAGCTATTGCACGGACCAATAGGCCGTATAAAGGGGTAAAGGAAGCTGGGTTGATAGTTGATTATATAGGCATTCTGAAGGAATTTCATAGGGCATTTGCGATTTACAGTAAAGAAGAAGTTAAGGGAGTGCTTTATAGCTTAGACGAGCTCAAGAAGGAATTCCTTACCAAGCTGAAAGAATTAATGGATATCTTTGAGTCTATACCTAAAGAGAAGATTGATAGGGCTACTTTATTGAAGGCAATAGAGATATTAACTTCAAATGATGAACTGTGTAAAAAATTTCTTCAAGAGTATAAAACTCTAAGAAAGCTTTTTGAGCTCTTGGGGGCAGATATCATAAAAGCAGAGATGGCTCTTGAATATGGATGGATTAGTCAAGTGTATGCTGCGTATGTGAAAACTGTATTGGCAAAAACCACAGAAGAAAAACTTTATATTGATAAATATTTTAAAAAGACAGTTGAATTCATTCATAAATCTACAGATTTGAAAGAATTGGACGAAGCGCTACCTGCTATCGAATTCAATGAGAGATATATTGAAGTTTTAGAGCAAAGGGCAAAAAGTAAAGAAGAGAAGGCTGCTAACCTTGTATTTACGCTTAATCGGTATGTCCTTGTTGATAGGCAGAGAAATGCTGTTTATGAGACAGTTTCTCGGCGTGTAGAAAAATTACTAGAGTTATGGAAGCAGAAAAAGAAGAGTTTTGAAGATATATATCAGGAAGGGCTTGCTATTTGGAACGAGATGATGTCCATTAAAGCCCGGCAACGTCAATTAAAGCTTGATGATACCCCCTATAACTTGCTCTTAATTCTTGAGGATACTTTTGGGAAGAAGAAAGAACTAATCGATGATACAAAAGCGCTCTATGATGAGCTTGATAATCAAATAGGTATCAAAAGTAGAAAATTCCCTAATTGGGCTTCTCAGCTAACAGTACGGAAGAATGTCGAGAAGGTGATCCGTAAGTTTATAAGAAAATACGTGCGCGAGTATGGAATGTCTCTTGATCAGATGGAGAAACTATATCAAAGGTTAATAGATTATGTCATTAAGAATGGATAAAAAAGCACGGATTAAAGGCAAAGATATCTCTTACCAATCTGTTTATAGGAATGTTAAGCATCCTCGTCTTGAGTTTAAAACTGGCAATCTCTTGCTAATAATCCCTAGGAATTGGAAAGAAACAGAAGAAGATCTTATCAATAAACATCAAAGATGGATTTATAACAAACATGTATTGATATCAACAGCTCTAAAGGATGGAAGGCGAAAGAGACTGATAAAGAACAGGGATTTAGATTTGTTTAAGGATTACGTGCGGGAGAAAGTTAACGTCTATCTTGAACGCTTGAACTCGCGATTAAACAGGATATCTTTTCGCACTATGAAAACTAAATGGGCAAGTTGCTCTTCAAGCAAGAACATTTCGATTAACAATATATTGCGTTTTTTACCAAATGATGTTATAGACTACATCATTTTTCATGAAGTCGCTCATTTGAAAGAGTGGAAACATAATAAACGATTTTGGAACATTGTAAGCAGAGAGTTTAAGAATACCAACAAGAAAGAAAAAGACCTAATGGCCTATTGGTTTCTGTTGCAGAAATAAAATTTTGATAACAAGGAGGATTTTCATGGGATATGAAATAGATTTTTTACCAGTAGGGGACGGTGAAAAAGGGGGAGATGCTATTGTTTTTCGATATGGAAATATCAATAGCAATAGAAATGAACAAGTTGTGGGTGTAATAGATGGGGGAACTAAAGAATCGGGCGAAAAAATAGTAGAACACATAAAAAAATACTATAAAACAGATAAGCTAGATTTGGTCATCGTATCGCATCCTGATGCAGATCATAGTTCAGGCCTTACGGTTGTGCTAGATATGATGAAGGTTGATAGGTTGTGGATGCATCGTCCTTGGGAACATGCTGAAGATATAAAAAATTCTTTCAAAGACGGCAGAATTACTATGAAAGGTCTTAAGGATAGTATTAAGAAATCACTTGAGAACGCATATGAGTTAGAAACTATTGCTAAAAGAAAACAAGTTCCTATCTTCGAACCCTTCTCGGATCATGCCGATGTGGAACAACAATTGATCATTCTAGGCCCGAGCCAACAATTTTATGAAAGTCTAATTCCTAATTTCAGAGAAACGCCTGAACCGAAAGTGGAGGCGTCTATCCCGACAAAGATAATAACGGCCGTCAAAGAAGTGATTAAATGGGTAGCGGAAGCTTGGGGACAGGAAACATTGACTGATCCTGAAGAAAATGAAACTAGCGCGGAAAATAATACTAGCACAATAATTCTTCTTAGAGTTGATAATAAGCAAAAGTTATTTTTGGGAGACTCAGGCGTTGAAGCACTTAACCAAGCTATTGCTAAATCGGATGTGCTGGGATTTGATTTAAAAGCTTCGGATTTTGTTCAAGTTCCACACCATGGCAGTAAACATAATGTAGGTCCTTCAATACTAGATAGATTGCTTGGAGTAAAGTTATCGGAAGAGCAGATTAATAAAACAGCTTTTGCTAGTGTTCCAGCTAAAGGAGATCCTAAGCATCCGTCTCGAAAAGTCGCTAATGCATTTAAGCGAAGGGGTGCAAAAGTTATTGTTACTAAAGGAAACACTATTCACCATTTTAGTTCCGATGCTCCTGAGCGTTCCGGATGGGTAAAGGCTGATCCTTTGCCTTTTTATGATCAAGTGGCTGAATAAAAGGAGGCTGTAAGATGAAAGATAAATTTTCATATTTTGACTTTATTTGTTATTTTATCCCAGGCACAGTACTAGTATGGGCTCTTATTCTGTTTGCAAAGAATCTTGGAATTTTAACATCTCTTACTACAGTCAATGAATTTACAGATACTTTGGGATTTATAATAATTGCTTTTATATCAGGCCATGTTATCCAATATAGAGCAAAATTGAGATTAGAGCCTAATATAAAGAAAAAGTATTGGAATGGTGCGTTTGTTTCAGATCAATATCTGATAAAAAATAGCAGGTTTTGTTCGGAAGTCGATAGGCAAAAATATTTGAAGATGGCAAAAGAAAAATTTGATTATAAAGAAGAAGAATTACAAAAGTTAGATGTCTTTTCCGAAGAATCTAAGGAAATATCTCATTCAATTTATAGAAAAGCTTATGCCTTGATAAACAATGAAGGGATAGCAGAGCGAGCAGCTATTGCAAATACTTACTATAACTTTTTCAGAGGGCTTGCTGTTGCATCTTTCTATAGCGCAATATTATTTTTAGTACAACTTTTAATAAAAATTATTGAAAATTGGTGGACTTGGAGCTGGGGTGTTATAAAAAATGATTTGTTAATTC
>CAZOIE010000218.1:0-3734 GCA_964579905.1 uncultured Planctomycetia bacterium | reverse complement strand
CATAATAATAACATGATAATTTTGGGCAAGCACACCAAGGTCAATGGAAAGTCCTTGATAAAGGTCGCTGGCTCTAAGAAATTCTCTAAGATCGCTAGCACGACAAGTACAAAGGGTGCTTATATAGTTTCATTGCTTGGAAAAGGGAGTGGCTATTTTGCACCATCGCAGGGTGTATTTACCATTGTTAGAGCTATTGCCAAAGCGAAGAGACAAAAGTTCTATACATCCTGCTATTTAAAAGGCGAGTATGGGTTAAAAGAGCTTTGTATCGGTGTTCCTGTAATTATTGGAAAGAATGGTATTGAGAAGATCGTAAAACTCAGCCTTGATGAACCTGAGAAGATAAAGCTTGATGAGTGTGCCAACACAATAAGAGATACTAAAAAATCTTTAAAAATTAAGGCGTAGAGGAAAAATGACAGATTATAATTATGATGTAATTGTAATAGGTGCCGGTCCTGGAGGATACTTATCCGCTATTAGGCTGGCTCAGCTTGGAAAGAAGGTATGCGTTGTAGAAAAGCGCGGTGTTGGGGGCGTGTGTCTAAATAGAGGGTGCATACCCACCAAGGCCTTTGTTCAAAGCGCCCGGCTCTTTAAGCATATCCAGAAGGCTGATAATCTTGGCATTGAGGTTAATGACTTTAAGTTGAATATCGATAAGGTTTTATCAAGAAAGGATGAGATTGTAAGCCAGTTAAAAGGCGGTATAGAGTTTTTATTTAAGCAAAAGGGTATTGAGCTCATAAATAGCCCGGCTAAATTTATTGATGAGCATACAATAGAGGCCGATCAGAAACAAATAACGGCTGAGTTTATAGTTATAGCGACAGGTTCAGCACCCTTTAAGCTTCCGGATCTGCCATTTGATGGTGAAAAGATTATCTCAAGCGATGGGATATTTGAGTTGAAAAACCTTCCAAAGTCCATATTGATAGTTGGGGGAGGAGCTATTGGGTCTGAATTTGCTTCTATCTTTAATCTATTTGGCATAGAGATTACGCTGCTTGAGCTTATGGACCATGTATTACCAAATGAGGATCGGGAGGTTTCTAAGAAGTTACAAGTCCAGCTTGCAAAGTCCGGTATAAAGATTCTGACAAAGACAAAGGTAGATTCTTTTACTAAAGGGCAAGATAATGTACAAGTAAAATTTTCCAACGGCGAAGAGGCTGTATTTGAGAAAATACTGGTTTGTGTTGGCAGGCAGGTCAACCTAAATAACCTCTGCATTGAAAATACAAAGTTAGAGCGCGATCAAAAGGGTTACATCAAGGTGGATGAATTCTTAAGAACAAGTGTAAAGAACATCTATGCGATAGGCGATGTAATTGGCGGGTGGCTACTTGCGCACGTTGCCTCGCATGAGGGAATTAAAGCAGCAGAGTGCATCTGTGGACATGGGCCAAGGGAAAAGATCTCGTACAAGGCCGTTCCAAACTGCGTCTTTACCGAACCTGAATATGCAAGCGTGGGTATTTCAGAGGACAAGGCTAAAGATTTAGGTAAAGAAGTACTGGTAGGACGCTTTCCATTTAAGTCCCACGGCAAGTCCAGAATTTTGGATGAAACAGAGGGGCTTGTAAAGGTAGTAGTTGATAAGAATGAGAAGGTTATACTAGGAGCTCAGATACTAGGTTATGATGCAGGTGAGCTGATAGCAATTTTTACTGCTTTAATGAATTCAAATATGGTAATTGATGATATAAATGAGATAATTTTTGCTCACCCCACACTTTCAGAGGCGATTGGTGAATCTCTGTTAAACATTCAAAAAAGGTCCATACATACGCTATAAAGGTTAATTACAGTTACCGTGGAAAATAATAACCAATTGTTTATTAACCCTAAATTCACCCCGCAACTAAATAAAAATTCCAAAGATTGCTCTTTTGTTGATTTGGGTCTAATTCCATATCAAAAGGCATATGAGCTGCAACAGGAGTTTTTAAAGAACCGCTATTTTAAGGAGATACCCGATACCGTTTTATTATTAGAACATCCCCATGTTTTTACTTTTGGAAGAAATGGCTCATTCGATAATTTGTTGGTAGATAAAAGAGAGCTTGATAAACGAAGCATAGATTTCTGTAAAACGGATAGAGGTGGTGATATAACCTACCATGGACCAGGGCAACTTATAGTTTATCCTATAATAAATCTTAGTTTTCATAATATCAGAATAATAGACTACTTACGAAAATTGGAAGAGTGTGTCATTAGGCTCTTATTGCAGTTTGGTGTATCTGCAACAAGAAAGAAGGGTTTTACAGGGGCTTGGGTCAAAGATGAAAAGATAGCTTCAATTGGAATTGCAGCTAAAAAATGGATTACCTATCATGGCCTGTGCATAAACATAAACAATGCACTAGATAATTTTAAGCTGATCAATCCGTGCGGGATTAAGTCGCTGAAGGTCACATCTCTTAGCGAGATTGTTAATAAGAGCGTTGAAATGAGTATTGCTAAAGAAAGGTTTATAGAGAGTTTTTTAGAGGTATTTGAATTTACTAATTCAAATAGAAAGATTTAAGATTAATGGTAAATTTCCCAGATTGGATTAAGAAAAGAATTGTTACTAACCCTCGCTATGAAGAGCTAAAGGGAAGTATCAAGAAATTCAATGTTCAAACGGTCTGCTTTAATGCAAGGTGTCCAAATAGTTTTGAATGTTTCTCAAAAGGCCATATAAGCTTTTTGATTCTTGGGGATGTATGTACAAGGGCATGTGGTTTTTGCAGTGTTAAGTCGGGGCAGGAGCCAAAAGGGGTGGACATAAAAGAACCGGATAAAATAGCAAGGGTTGTCAAAGAATTAAAAATGAGATATGTTGTTATAACATCTGTAACAAGGGATGATTTAGCTGATGGTGGGGCGGGTCATTTTTCGCATACAGTTTCAGCTATTAGAAAGATTAATAAAGATATAAAAATAGAGTTGCTTGTTCCTGATTTTAGTTATAAACTTGATGCGTTAAAATTGGTTATAGAGGCTAGGCCTGATGTTATATCTCATAACATTGAAACCGTTGGAAGTTTTTATGACACAGTTAGGCCGGATTATATATACAGTAAAGGTTTGGAGCTTTTGCGGTATCTGAGCGAAAATTCCAATGGATATCTTGTTAAGAGCTCTATTATGTTAGGATTAGGTGAGGAGAAATCAGAGGTTTTTTCTACTATAGAGGAAATTAGAAGGACCGGTTGCAACGCGCTTGTAATAGGGCAGTATCTAAAGCCGCGAAGCGACTGTTTAGAAGTTAAGAGATTTGTACCTTTGGATGAATTTAAGGCCTATGAGGAGTTTGCGTATGAGATTGGATTTAAGCATGTCCTGAGTCATCCGTTTGCAAGAAGCTCTTACTTGGCTGAGAAGGTGTTTAGTTAATTAAGGCATTTAATTAAATAGGAGGGAGAGGTAAATGGCTAAGGTAATTTTGCCAGAGTTGGGAAGTGATGTAAATGAGGCAACAATTTCATATTGGCACTTTGAAGAGGGTGATAAGATTGATGAGGGTGCCGACCTTGTTGAAATCGCTACCGATAAAGCAACCTTCAATGTACCAGCACCGTCTTCTGGGGTGCTAACTGAGGTTTTCTTTCAGGAGGGAGATGTTGTAAAGGTAAAGGATGTTATAGCCGTTATCGAAGAGGGTAGTTAAAGGTTTAATTTCCGGTTAGATTTGTATCTTACAGAAGAAGGATTGTTATATTGTTGGTTATTATAACTAG
>CAZOIE010000217.1:0-3785 GCA_964579905.1 uncultured Planctomycetia bacterium | reverse complement strand
CTGGAGCTTATTAAGAAACTGAAAGCCGAAGGCAAAACCATCTTTTTTTCTTCTCATATCCTTTCGCAGGTTGAAAATATCTGCGATGAAGTCGGAATTATTAATCACGGTCGGCTTATATTCCACGGCAATATTCCTCAATTATTTAAAGACACCAAAACATCAACTCTGGAGAAGGCATTATTGTCTGAGATTGATAGGGATTTAAAATGCAAAAACTCCTCAGCTTAACCTATCTTAACTTTAAGGAAGGCATAAGAGAGCGCGTATTCATCGGGGTATTATTTTTACTATTTTTCCTGCTTATGGTTTCTTTGTTTTTAGGCGAGTTGTCCTTGAAAGAAAATGGGCGTATTATTATAAATGCAGGTTTATCGGCGATAGAACTATGCGGCCTGATTATAGCGGTTTTTCTTTTGGTTAACAATTTTTACCGGGATACTAACACCAAGATGCTGGATGTATTTTTGGTATATGCGTCACGTCCTGTTGTAATTATGGCAAAATTTTTTGGTTTTTCCTTAACCATCGCCCTGTTTCTGGCACTTTCTTTCTTGGGACTTGGAATAATATTGGCACTGTTTAAAAGTTTCTCCATTGTGCTTTTTTGGGCATTCTACTATGCTCTGTTTAAATTGTTGATTGTAATCGGATTTACCCTGATTTGCTGCGTGAGCTTTCGCTCAATCTTCATCAGTTTGTTTACGAGCCTATCGTTGTTCATGACATGTGAGCTGCTTCCAAATGCCGTTGAGTTTTCAAGGGTTTATTTCAGCGGCTGGCGCCTTCGGATGCTTGAAATTTTATATTACCTTCTTCCCAATATGGATAAGATGAATATTAAACTCATGGCCAGCTACGGGTTAAGCCCGGAGTTTGGTGTTACCGCCTCAACCACTCTTTATTGCCTATTGTATCTTTTGGCGCTTTTATGCCTTGCTATATTTATCTTTGAAAAAAGGGAGTACTAAATTTCCCTATAGCTACTTTTGAGCTTAACAATATAATAATCAAAACATCATACTTCAGGAACACAGACCATTTCTGTATTATTAAACAGCAATTTTTGATCGATATTTTTTATAGCAAAATAGATGAGATCCGGAAAACTTAAGATGATGAGAAAACAGAGCGCATTTTTTTATCTTTCACTGTTTTTAATATTACTTGGTTTGGCATTTTCTATGTCAAAATTTATCGAGTCTAAGTACCCCAGGATTGAGCATGACTTGCTTTATTCTCTGCCGAAGGATGCCATTGGACTATTTTCCGGTTCGCATAAACCTCTTGTCGCGGACCTATTTTATCTAAGGATATTGCAATATATAGGCAAGCGGAATCCAAGCGAGAAGAAAAGGGCATTAAAAGTAGAAGAGACCGATTATATTTTAGCCTATCTAAGGGCAATTTCGCATCTAGACCCTAAATTTATTTCGCCCTATTTTATTGGAGCGATGGTTATAACATATGATAGATTAAGCGCCATTAAGGCGATTGAATTTTTGAAGGAGTCTATGTTATTAGCGCCTTTGGACTGGCGCATTCCATTCTGGATAGGGTTTAATTACTGTTATCATCTGGATATGCTTGATAAAGGTCTGCGGTATTTCAGGATGGCGTCCGCGTTTCCACGGGCACCTGGCTACCTAACATCAATTCAGCCAATGATATACTATAAATCGGGCATTCCGGAGGAAGGGGCAATTTATTTCAGGGGATTACTCGATTCTTTGGGCAACTCTGATATGAAGAGGCTGGTTGAAGAGAAGCTTAGATGGCTTGAAAAGCTTGTGCAGCTTGAGGCCCGGGTAGCAGAGTTTAAGAATCAATTTGGATATTTGCCGGACAATCTGGAGGAACTTGTGTCGAATGGTTTTATAGAGGAGGTTCCAAAAGATCAGTTTGGGAAGGAGTTCTTTTTAGATAAAGAGACAGGCAGGGTAAAAAGCACATTTGGCAGGCCACGGGCCGAATTACCAACTATCAAGACAGCTGAGCACACGTCTCTTTTTGATGCCACCAGAGACAGCGCCCCATTGCTTACAATTACATATTTCTCATCCAGATATTGTGGTACCTGTAAGCCCCTTGATGCTTTTGTTGGTAGTCTCAAGGATAAATACGATATCGGGGTTGACTATAAGGAGTGGACGATACCCAAAAACGAAGAATTACTGGCTAGGCTGTTTGATGAACATGGGTTTGATTTGTCCCCCCCGCTTGTGATTATAGGAGAGCATGTTATCTCAAGCGAGGATATAACGCAAAAGCTGGAAAACCTGATAATAGCTAATATATCCCCCGGTGATACTGCTGGCTTAACCCAGATAGAAGAAGATCCGACCGACAATAAGGAGTCAGTCAGCAGGTTCAAAAAAATAAGCTTGTTCCCGGTTCTTTTTGCAGGGTTTGCCGATGGAGTAAATCCGTGTGCATTTAGCACGATTATTTTTTTAATCTCTTATCTTACGTTTATAAAAAGAAAGGGCATCGATATTCTATTGGTAGGCGTAGCCTTCAGCGCCACGGTATTTTTTACTTATTTTATGATAGGCTTAGGAGGATTTAGGTTTATTCGTACTCTTGAAAGCTTCCCTCTTGCACAGAAGCTCATAAATAATATTATAGCATTCATAGCCGCTATGCTGGGTTGCCTTAGCCTTTGGGATTATTTTTTGATAAAAAAAGGGAAATTTAAGCAGGTGAAGCTTAAGCTTGCCGATGATGTTAGGCAGAAAATTAGGCTTGTAATTTCCAAAAATTTCCGTGTCCGCTACCTTATTCTTGCGTCGATAGTTAGCGGTTTTGTTATTTCGCTTTTTGAATTCACGTGCACAGGGCAAATTTACCTTCCGACACTTTTTATAATCGGCAAGGGTATTTCGACTAAAAGCAGAGCGTTTTTTTATCTTATATTGTACAATCTTATGTTTATCTTGCCCTTGGCCCTGATTTTTTTGGCCGCTTTTTTTCAGGCCGATTCTGAAAAAATAAGCCTTTTCTTCAGAAAACACCTTGCCCTCACCAAGCTTGTCGCATCGGCAGCATTTTTTCTTATGGCAATTGTATTGTTTGTCCGGTTGTGATTTTTTAGACTTCGTCACGCTCAAGAAGTTTTTAACTGAATAAACCGGATTTTTTACCGTGCCACTTTTTCGTCCACCTCTCCTCTGAAGTATTAAAAATGCAATCTTGACACCGCTTAGCTTTGGTATATAATAGTTTACAATACAACTAGATATTAGTTTATAGGTTTTTAAGAAGTATTTATTATTATGAGAAAACTGATAATTTTTTTGATTATTGCGATGCTTGTTGGCTGCTCAAATTCAAAATGGGCCTCTATCCTTAATCGCTATGATGTGAATGAGTTTTTCATGGGCAACCCTGACGGTTTGCACCCCGATTATGTTATTTGCCAAATATGCAAGAAGCTAAACAATATTGAAAATTGCCCAGAAAAAATAGAGCTGATTAAATGTTATCATTGTGCAGACGTTTTTAAAAAAGCAGAAGGCAAGAAATTATATAAGAAAAAACAAGACGAAATTTTAATTACAGCTGATCCTGGGCTTAAAAACTTCTAACCCGCTGTGAAATCCTGCCTCTACATACTGTTTTAAAGTCTATTTATTTCAGTGAATGCGCCCCTGATGATGTGTGCAGTCAAAATGACGAATAGCTAATTTAATTTATTTATCGATGAAAAGAAGCGAGGAGAGGCCTGGAATGTTAATGTCGACTATAATAGTTGGGGTGGTGGCCGCTATTCTATTTGTTGTTGG
>CAZOIE010000216.1:0-3806 GCA_964579905.1 uncultured Planctomycetia bacterium | reverse complement strand
CGCAGCTTGATATCCACCCTGGTGGATAAAGGCTTCTTCTAAAAGATTCATTGCATCACGAGGATCAGATTTAGAATCACATGGTGCAAATTCCGTTTCGGTGTAGCGCTGAAGATGCAGGTAAAAAGCGGAAATCGTTTCATGGAAAGCTTCAGAAGAATCAATGACCACCGCGTCCATTACATACGATGCGCGGGCACTATCGATAGGAGAACCAATCTTTGGAAGCAATACATCTGCATCAATTTCGGATAGTAAGGAATCAAGGAGCCGATTATCGTCAGCTCTATCCTGTTTTGAAAGTTTATGATTTTGGGCAAAATTTTGGGGCGATTGATAAGTTTCTCCCAAAATTGCTTTGTAAAGCAATGGGATGTCCCGGTAGTTTTCATCTTTAGCGAAACGACAAAGATGAGCGGCTTCAGAAAGCGGCAAAAGAGGAAATTTGATTTTTAAACGACGGGTCGCTGGCGGCACTGACTGGACGAGCCGCAAAAGCTTTCTGCCAAATTTTGAAAAATAGGTTGCATGATCGACATGGTAGCGGGTCAGAGCCAGAAGCAGTTTGTTGGCATCATCGCTTCTTCCCCCTATCAGATGATGCTCTAAAACCGCCCAAAAGCGCTTTTCGTTATATAAGGCCAGAAAACGTGTCGCTTTTTGGCAGGCGGTTTCATCACCCAGGTCATGATCGGGCGGTTTGAAAAATCCGCGCTTTAAACTGGCCATTAAGATCTGTTCCTTATTTAAAACAGTGCGTAAAAGCGCATCGATATGGGAAACAGCCACTGTTTTTATTTCGTTTTGGGCTTGGGAGATGGCTTCGGAAGTTTTCTGTTTTTCAAGCGGGGATAGCAAACCCAGAGAGCTGTCCTGGTTTAGGTCCGGGTGGACAAAGCAATTTATTGAATCGGTCTTGACTGCCACGGCCAATTTGGCCGGTAATTCTTTCACAATACGGAGCTCGCCGTTGCCCTTTGAGGCGATATGCCCTGTAAATACGGTACTGGAGGGAATAAAAATACCCGTACAGGCCGATAAAATAGCCATAAAAAGTGAAACATCTATTGAAAAGCCGAAAATATTTACCCCCAGATCGTTGATTGAAGCGGGGTCAATATTGGCGACAGATACCTCAATGCACGGCGGGTTTAATCCTAAAGGCTTAAGCAGATCAAAAGCCAAAGGTAAGATCACGTCTAATATGTGATTGACCGTTTTTGCGCTAAATTGAACCGGTCCGGAAAATCGGAGACGCCCTGCATCTCTTAAGGGGCAGATACGCACTATTACCGAAGTTAAACAGGCTACGGCACTATCGCTGGAGCCAAACACCAAAACCGCATTAGCCCTGCCGGTAGCCTCGGGCCCGTTCACTGTTTTATTCATTTTTCCAGCTCCGGATTTCGATATCCATCCGTCCGCTTTCAATTTCAGGAAAAATCCTGAGAATGATTTCACCATCAAGCAATCGAATTTCCAGGGTCGTTTGATTAAGTGTTTCGCCGCTATCAGCCGCCATATCCAAAGCCCGTTCCGGAAAAGCCGCGGCCCACATAAGATCCTTATACGTCAGTTTTCCTTCCCATAGCATTCGGCCTGTTTTCAGTCTTACCGTAAAAACGCCCGGGGTTAAGGATCTGATTGTCCTTGTAACCGGCAAATCTTCAATGGCTATGGAATCAATCGTTTCGCTATTTCTTTCAATCATTATTTCCATTTGATAATATTTTGGGCCCGATTCAGTTCTATCTATTGACATAACTGCCCGGTTTTTCGTGTTTTTTATTACCTCTCCCATGAACCTTTGAAACTGGATATACCCTTGTTGATATTCGGGCTTCCGACCCATTTCGAGTATTTGGCCCATCGCATTTTTGAGTGCAGTTTTGGTATTGGCCTTGAAAGCTTCATCAATTAACGGAATAAAAAAAAGATTGTTTGACATTTTTCACCCCTCGCTGCTGTTAAAGGTTTCTTTTTTAAGCGTCTCTTGAACCTGCTGCCACAAGCCCGCTTCTTGTGCAGCCTCTCTAAAAGCATCATGGTTCGACACAACATGGGCAGAATTTAACCATAAGTCAGGGGGGGGCGAGTCTTTTTTAGACCATTTGCTACCGGCAAATCGGCTAAAGGTCGCTTTTGAAAGTCCAAAGTCTTTTGCTATCTTGTTGTCGCTATTCTCATCATATTTTATGTTTTCAAAAATAATTAATATCAGCTGTTTTAATTTTTCTTTGCCAAGAACCCTTATCGATCGGCGCTGCTTTTCAATGTTTGCCGCTTTTTCATCGGCAACTATTTTGGCCAGCGATAAATCAAAATTTTCATCTGAAGCATGCCAGATCCGGGATGTTTCGATGTGTTGAGCAATTGAATTTTCGTTGAACTCAATAAATTTTTCTTTTACAAATTCTTGATCGATAATTTCCTGCATCCGTTGTCGCGCTGAAGGATGGGTTGGGTCTATATTTGCGACATTTTTGTCTAACCAAGCTCGACGCTTGTGCCCTTTGAGGATTACAGGCAACCAGACACAAATTTTCGTAGCTTTGTCGCCGTAATTATATCTGGACCAGAAAGGATTTAATTTTCTTTTGGCTTCAAGTAGTGAAAAATAAAATTGCCTTCTAATCAATCCCTGCAGGACTGAAGCCGCTCGACACTCTTCTTCGATTTGACCTTCGGGTTGTTTTTTTTCAAATGATTTTGTCATCAGTTTCTGATAGGCTTTCAAATAATAGCGGCAGTGAGGCCCTTGAGGTTTCACATTTTTATTTGGGATATTGCTGAATTTGTCCACCGTAAGGTTATATGCCATGTCTGCCAGTTCAAATGCGTTAAAGCCTGGCCAATCTTTATTGGCGGTGCTTTCCCTTAGTCTGTTTATAAAATTTATGAATGGCATCGGCTCGCTACCATTGCAAATGAATATGGTTCGGTGATTGTGAAGTTCCTCTAATGCATTGCGGTCATGATGGTCGACTATCCGTTGGATAAGACTAAGCAGGGAAAGCTTTTGATAATCGACGATTTTTCCTTGATTTTGTGCTGAAGAGAATTTTGGGAGGCAAATATTGGAGGCCGTTTTTAGGCAGAAATTATTCATCTTTATTAACCTTACATATGTTGTCTTCCGTTATTGTTACGGGATGCCCAATATATTGAACCGCTGCAAATTTGCCTCTTTAGAGGTTGGGCTGGCTTGAAGTTCTGCCGGGATACCACCATTTCCAGGCGAAGCTTCCTCTGATTTGCGGTTATCTGAACTAATATTTTGGCTTATCGTCCCGGTTTCCAAATCGATTCGCCCTCCTTCTATCTCTGGAAATACCTTCAGATAAAATCTGCCGTGAAATATTTTGATTTCACGGGATACCTTAAAATTTTGAGGCTCGATATCCGCTGCCAAGTTTAAAGCTTGATCAGAAAAAGCATTGCCCATTCCAAATCCGTATAGGGAGAACTCCCAGCAAAATTGAGCTGATCTATTTTTCCATTCCTTTCAAAAATGGCTTCAAGAGCTACTTTTGTTCTTTATTCCGGAGCCATATGTTTCTCCCAATCAGCAAAAAAACTATCATATTCATTTAGCAAAGGATGATAGAAACCATATCCGTGCGAAAAAGCTGACTCCCATTCAGAGAATTTTTCTAAAGCCAGACGATAGTTTTCTTTAGTGTAATCGGTATGTTCCCAAATATTCTTATAGTGGCAGTCTATACAGTTAAAACTGCGCTCTTCATGTTGAAAGATCGTATTAAAGGCAATCATGTCGGGGCCTTGGATCTGTGGAAAAATATCTT
>CAZOIE010000215.1:0-3820 GCA_964579905.1 uncultured Planctomycetia bacterium | reverse complement strand
AAAACGAAGGAGGAAGCCTCTAAAGCTCTAAACTTGATTAAAAGGCCAGATGATATTGTTTTATTTAAGGGTTCAAGATTAACCCAGATGGAAAAGCTACGAGATAAATTTGTTAAAAGTTGCTATAATTAATTTTGTATAATTCATAAAGGAGCTTAAAACTTGCTTTATCACTTTTTATACCCGTTAAAAGACTATTTCTTTGGATTTAATGTGCTAAGGTATATTACCTTTAGATCGGCCCTTAGCAGTGTAATTGCATTTCTGTTGAGTATAATGCTAGGACCATTGGTTATTAGAAAACTAAAGAAATTTAAAATTGGGGAACACGTACGGAAAGAACCTTCTGTTAAAAAGTTATATGAGTTTCATGTTGATAAAGAAGGTATCCCTACCATGGGAGGTATTCTTATTTTAGTTTCAATGATCTTATCTACTCTGCTATGTGCAGATTTAACAAACAGGTATATACAGCTAATACTTTTTGTAACAGCTTATTTGGGTATGCTTGGCTTCATAGATGATTTTATTAAACTTAAGAAAAAAACATCGCATGGTCTCAGGCCATGGGCGAAGCTGATAGGTCAGCTTGTTATCGGATTAATAGTGGCGATATTTTTGTATCTTAATCCAGAGACGAATCGACTGATTGAGATCCCATTTTTTAAAAAGTTGACCCTTGATATAGGAATATGGTTTATCCCGTTTATAATTTTGGTAATTATTGGTACATCAAATGCTGTCAATATAACCGATGGACTTGATGGGCTTGCAACTGGCTGTATCGTGATGGTAACGATTGCTTATAGTATATTAAGTTATGTATCAGGTCATAGAGATTTTAGCACTTACCTCAATATTTTATATATACCAGGATCGGGAGAATTGGCTATATATTGTGCAGGTATGATAGGTGCTTGCCTTGGGTTTTTATGGTACAACAGCTATCCAGCATCGATATTCATGGGCGATACAGGTTCTATCGCTCTAGGAGGTGCCTTAGGTACTGTTGCCGTTTGCATAAAGAAGGAGCTACTTTTGGTGATAGTAGGTGGGCTGTTTGTTTTTGAGGCACTTTCAGTGATTTTGCAAATTTTATCCTTTAAGATTTATAAGAAAAGAATATTTTTGATGGCGCCTATTCATCACCATTTTCAATTAAAAGGGTGGTCGGAATCAAAGATTACAATGAGATTTTGGATTATAGCAGCAATATTGGTATTTTTTAGTTTATCAACACTTAAGTTAAGGTAGTATATACTTTTCATCTAGTCAATAACCATTTTATTTCTAAAAGGACTACAATTTTTTAGTTTAAAATAAAATGTTTTTAAAAGATAAGAAGATAACTGTAGTAGGCTTAGGAAAGAGCGGATTAAGCAGTGCTCTGTTTTTAAAGAGAAAAGGTGCTATTGTTAGGGCATCAGATGATGGTGATCCAAAAAGACTTGAGGACTCTGCTTCATTATTAGATAAACATGGCATTAAATATGAGATCGGTCAGCATACTATAAATTACTTGAAAGATAGCGATCTTATTGTGGTTAGCCCAGGTGTAAAGCTTAGCTCAAAACCACTTATCTGGGCTAAAGAAATGGGCATTGAGGTCATAAGTGAAATTGAACTTGCTTCCAGATTTTGCAAATCTCCAATTATTGCTGTAACCGGCACAAATGGAAAATCCACCGTAATAACGCTTATTGGAAAAATTTTAAAAGAGGCCAATAAGCGAGCGGTTGTGTGTGGAAATATCGGGAGACCTTTCATTAAAGTACTTCCATCGATAGGTAAAAATGATTTTGTGGTTTTAGAGGTAAGTTCCTTCCAATTGTCATTCATAAAGAAGTTTAAACCTTACATTGCTATCCTTTTAAACATTTCAAGGAATCACCTTGATTGGCATAAAAGTCTGTCTCATTATATTTCTTCAAAGGCTAATATATTTAAAAATCAGACAAGCCAGGATTATGCTATCTTGAATTTTGAAAACAAGGAATTCAAAAAAATAAATGCAAATATTTTTTATTTTAGTAAAGGAATGCCTATAAGGGGAGCCTACATAAAGGACCATACTATATTTAGCTCATTAAACGGTGACAAAAGAGAAATTTGTAAATCTTCCCGCTTAACTCTTAAAGGCGAACATAACTTAGAAAATATCTTAGCAGCCATAACGGCTGCATTGATATGTGGCACGCCGCTTAAATCGATCAAGAGGAGCATCTTGTCTTTTAAGGGACTGGAACATAGAATTGAATATATAGCCGCAATAGGTGGTATAAAATTTGTCAACGATTCAAAGTCCACTACCGTTGATGCTACGATTAAAGCTATATCTGCATGCGATGGTAGAGTTGTTCTTATCGCCGGTGGTAGAGACAAGGGGAGTGATTTCTCATTAGTTAAGGATATTGTGAAGAGCAAGGTGAGGTATGTTGTTTTGATAGGTGAGGCAAAGGGAAAGATAGCTAAAGCAATAAGAAGTTCTACGACAAGCAGTTTTGCTAATTCTCTTATAGAAGCAGTTTTAATTGCAATCAATAAAGCAGAAGAGGGTGACACCGTACTTCTTTCTCCCATGTGCGCAAGCTTTGATATGTTTGAGAATTTTAAGGACCGAGGCAAGAAGTTTAAGGAATGCGTTTATATGTTAAAGTCATCTTATAAGAAAGTTTAATTATGAGAAAGATTAGGATATTGGTAGCTGTTGTGACTTTTATGCTTATTGGTATTGGTGTTGTTATGATTTATAGTGCCAGTTCTACCTATGCACTGGAACGATATGGTGATGGTGCTTATTTTCTTAAGAAACATGTTATCTACCTATTTATCGGACTTATTTGCTCACTTTTTGTTATGGGCATAGATTATGGTACATTCCAGAAGCATTCGAAGGTTCTTCTGTTGGTATCTTTTTTTCTCCTAATACTTGTACTGTTGCCGGTGTTAGGAAGGGAGATAGGCGGTGCTAAACGTTGGTTTAGATTTGGCTTTATAAGCTTTCAGCCATCAGAGCTTGCAAAGGTTTCAATAATTATATATATGGCAGATGCGCTTTCAAGAAGACAGCAAAAATTGAAGAGCTTTTTATATGGATTCTTACCCCCTATGTTTATTCTTGGTTGCTGCGTTGGGCTTATAATTTTGCAACCTGACCTTGGAACGGCAATCGCAATAACTACCGTTGTATTCATTATGTTTTTTGTTGCGGGGATGAGGTTCACCCATATCTTTGGGGTGCTTATTAGTGCCTTGCCAGTTCTTTATGCCTTAATTTTCAATGTTTCATACAGGAGAAAGAGAATTCTAGCATTCTTGAATCCTTGGGAGGATCCTAGGGGTTTTGGATTTCAAATAATACAGTCTTTCATAGCCCTCGGATCTGGGGGATTGTTTGGTGTTGGCCTTGGCAAAAGTCGACAAAAACTTCTCTATCTACCCGCGGCTCACACAGATTTTATTTTTTCAATAATAGGGGAGGAGCTAGGATTTATAGGCTCAACTTTAATTGTTATTCTATTTGTTTTATTGGTACTTTGTGCATTTAAAATTATTAGGAATTCCCCGGATCAATTCGGCCGACTACTCGCTCTTGGTATCGTCTCTATGGTCATACTTGAGGCGATAATAAATATTTGAGTCGCCACCGGATCAATACCTACAAAGGGACTGCCGCTTCCATTTATTAGCTATGGTGGCACCTCCTTAATATTTAATATGGTTTCAATAGCACTTCTTTTAAATGTAGCGCGCGGTAAGGCATCTAGAATAGCACTTACTTAAAGGGATTCTTATGAGAGTTTTGATAGCGGCAGGAGGT
>CAZOIE010000214.1:0-3830 GCA_964579905.1 uncultured Planctomycetia bacterium | reverse complement strand
TGGCTCCCCGATTCCGGGTCGCCTCAAACTATTACCGTGATTTTACCCAATACAATTCATGCTTGCAAGAAAAAGAATCTTTAGGACATGCACCGCCCGCTGGGGCGGGCTGCGTTGGTGGCGTTTGCACCGTTCGCCTCAGCTTGGGCTTCGGCTCACTCCACGCTCGCTTGGCCGCTCGCTTAGTGCTAATGCGGATATACGATTCGGCTTTTCGTGTTTAGCGCATTTTGGGCGGCGGCAAAATGCGCTAAAATACTCTTGCATCCTCAACCTCGCAAAAATCTTTTTATAAATAAAGAATCATTTTTTAATGTCGGCGGCGGCCCTTAGGAATTTTACAGTGTAAAATTCCAAGGACTTAGTCCCGGGAAATTTTCAATTTCCACGGGGAAAAATTTTTAAAAGGTAGTTTTTTGTCATTCAAGGAATAAGCAGGCACACAAAGGGCGATGCGGAAATCCGAAGGATTGAAGCCGAGCGAGTGCGAAGCCTACCTTTAGGTGCTGTGACTGCTGGGGCGGGTAGGGTTTTTATTATACTTTAATGGGGAATAAACTTTTTTGTTCTTCGAGGTATGTTTTAATTCTTCTGTCTGCTAACTTACAATAGTTCTTATCGATGTCATAGCCAACATATTTTCTTTTAGTCTTCAAAGCTGCAATACAAGCAGATCCGCTACCCACAAATGGATCAAGAACGACTTCTCCCTCGAATGTATAAAGTTGTATTAAACGATAAGGCAGTTCAACAGGGAAGGGGGCAGGGTGTCCTACCTTGCGAGCTCGTTCTGCGGCAAAAGACCATACACTTTTCGTGTATTCTAAGAATTCTTCTTTAGAGATTGTGCTATTTCTTTTGTGTGGGTTTCTAAGAGTGAAGGTATCTTTACAAAATACTAAAATATATTCATGAATATCTCTCAATACTGGATTATATGCTTTAAGCCATGTTCCCCAGGCTGTAGAGGAACTTGCGCTTGAACCTTTATTCCAGAGAAGCTCTCCTCGCATTAGAAAACCAATATCATGCATATCTTCAATAATGAAGCTGTGTAATGGGATATAAGGTTTTCTTCCTAAATTCGCAATATTAATACATGCTCGACCGCCAGGGACCAAAGTGCGATAAGTTTCCTTAAAGACTCTTTTTAATAATGCTCGATATTCTTTTAGGGATAAATTGTTATCATAATCTTTTCCAACATTATAAGGCGGTGATGTAACCATTAGATGAACACTATTATCGGGAAGCTCTGTCGTGAACTCGCTGCTCTTGCAAAAGATTTTGTTAATGTTCTTTAGATTGATTGGATTTTCGATATATGTTACATCTTTTTCTTGGTTTAAGCCTTTGTATAGTTTACTATTATAAAACTTGGATGAGTCATGATTAATACGGCCTGGGGTACCAAAAGAGCTAGTTTGTGTACCATTTTTTCTTTTGGTGTAGAAATTCTGTTGTTTTATGGCGATTTTATTATTCATCATTTTGACGTAAGAGCTCTAAAAACTTTTGACCCTTTGCTTCGTAACTAGATTCTTTATCTGCTAGTTCAATAAGTTCGCCCAAGCGTTTTTTATTTTTCATACTGGAGAAAAATTCCCTATCTTCTTTTAAAAGGGTTAGGGCATTTTGCTTAAGCTCATTGTAATCATCGATACGATAAAAGCCTCTATGCGGCGTATTTTTTAAATTCTCGCCATTGCTATCAAGCGGTTGCGGATTTATTGACCAGAAACCTTGAATAATGCCGTTCTTTTTGAGATGGTCGACTTTTTCATAATAACTTTTCGTAACAGGAGTATTTCCAATAATGATTATCGGAATTTTAGATGCAGAGAAGCTAGAAACCCTAATATTAATACTTTTACCTATAGCTTTTAACATAGTATCCGATCTTAAAAGGCTAGGATTGCCTTGATGCGTTCTATAATCACCCAGACAAACTAAGTCAAAAGCACTTTTGCCTTTTGATACAAACTCCCAATTCCAAACAACTGACATTTTGACTTCAATAATTATCAAAATACTCTTCGGCTTTTGAATTATATCTTTTGTTTTACAGATAGCGACATCTGCTGGAGATTGCCGTGTCAATCCTATTTCTTCTGATATGACGCCTTGTACAGAGTGGCCTCCGACCACCTTTGCTATATCACTAAACAAATCAGTAGTCCATTTTTCCGTATATGAACCAATTAAAGAATTTCTGCTTTGCAGAGTACTTTTAGTGCCTTTATAGTTTTTAGACCAGTAAGCGCAGAACTTTTTATCTTTAGTGACATAAAAAAGCTGCTCAGGCGTAGCAAATTCTAAGGACTTTTTGAAAAAATTCTTTTCTTGATCTTGGCTCCAAAGTTCTATCATGAATTCTACCTTTTAATCTATAAATGCTATTAGAATTTAACTAATCTACTTTTACCATATCAGATCCTAGCGAATTTAACCATCTTTTTCTACAGAGGATTTTTATAAACAGTAACTATAGACACCGCGAACAAGCCCCTCTATTCGAAAATCTTCAGCTGCTACAAAAGGTTCGCAAGAAGTATTTATAGAGACAAGGATTTTCTGTCTTCCTTTGTGAATTATTTTTTTAATTAAAGCTTCACCATTATTAATGCATACTACTGTAGAGCCGCTTTCACCACTCCTAGCTTTCCTAGCAATAACTAAATCTCCATTATTTATTTTGGGAGCCATGGAATCGCCTTTTGCTTTTACCATGAAAGCTTCTGAAGATGGGAAGCCAAGAATTTGAGATGCAATTGGAATTCTATCTACAGGATTGTCGTCAAGTATGCTTCCTTTTGGCCCACAGTGGGCTAACCCATATAAGTTCACATAAGTAATTTTCTTATCCGGAGAATCTGCTAATACTTGATAGTCTTTAGGATTGCTAGGATTGCGCCTTAAATATCCTTTCTTTTCCAGTTGTTGAATATGATGGTGGACTACACTAGGTGAGGAAGCATCTAATTCTCTTTGTAACTCACGGATAGTCAGGGGGTCTGTGATATTCTTTTTAAGTATACTTATTAGCTTTTGTTGGATAGGATTAAGTTTTTTCATCTGTCATTTGACCTTAAATCTATTATACATGTTTTTGTCTTTTTCTGTCAAGAACAAATTTTAGAACAAATTATTTTGTTCATTGACATTTTTATGGCCATATGGTACAATCCTAATGCAATTAGCTAGAAAAAAAGGGTGGATAAAATAAATAAAGCCGCTAAGCTCTTATCCACCCCGGGGGGCAGTTTATTCGCACTAGCCCCGTTGACATTAGTTTATGAAATGGAGGTGAATTTGTCAAGAAACTTTTGCAGCGAGTAAAGCGAAAATCTTACGAAAGGAGACACGAGAGATGAAATATGTAGGCTTGACAGATGATCCACAACAGCGCCGGGCAGATCATGGAAACCCTACTGATTGGTGGCAGAGAAGTTTTTACACAGAATCAGAAGCCAGAGCTTGGGAAAAAGAAATGCTTGCCAAGCCGGGTTATACAGGTGGACCAGGTGGGGAAGGCTGGAGATATGGATATACATATACAATCACCAGCTCTACAAACCAGTAGATAACCGAGTAGTTTCTGGGGCGCAAATAATGCGCCCCAGAATTAATACATGAATTCAAAAAGGAGAACTCTATTATGGGAAAGGCACATGATGAAAAAGCAGATGCGCTGGCTAAACAACTTGGGACAAAGCATAATCGTGAAGGAGTAGATATTAAGAGAGGAGATAAGGCTATTGAGGTAGCGGTAAAAAAAGAGGATAATGAAAAATCTGTGAAACAACTAAACAGATCGCGGAAACCAACAA
>CAZOIE010000213.1:0-3837 GCA_964579905.1 uncultured Planctomycetia bacterium | reverse complement strand
TAGTCATATCAATGCCTTACTAAATGAAAAGCCAAATATCACCATGGATGATGGTGCAGACCTGGTCTCCACTGTTCATAAGAGAAGAAAAGATCTAGTCAAATATGTTTATGGTGGAACAGAAGAAACCACCACCGGTGTTATAAGGCTAAGAAGCTTAGAGGAGTCTAAGAAATTACTCTTTCCAATGGTAGCGGTTAATGATGCCGATACTAAGCACCTATTTGATAACAGGTATGGTACTGGTCAATCCACCGTAGATGGCATAGTTCGAGCAACAAACATACTGCTATCCGGTACCAATTTTGTTGTCTGCGGATACGGATGGTGTGGAAGGGGGGTTGCAATGAGGGCCCGCGGCATGGGTGCAAACGTTATAGTTACAGAGGTTGATCCCCTGCGCGCACTAGAGGCGGTTATGGATGGGTATAATGTTATGAGTATATCCGAGGCCGCAAAAATAGGAGATGTGTTTGCTACCCTTACCGGTGATATAAGCGTTATAAGAAAAGAGCACTTCTTAAAGATGAAGGATGGAGCTATAGTATGTAACTCAGGACACTTTAATGTTGAGCTGGATACAGAAGAGCTAAAGCGTATTAGTACCAAGAAGAGACAGATACGAGACTTTATGGATGAGTTTACATTGAGATCAGGTAGAAAGGTTTATCTATTAGGAGAAGGTCGCCTTGTAAATCTCGCTGCTGCAGAGGGTCATCCAGCCTCAGTTATGGACATGAGCTTTGCCAATCAGGCACTATCTGCAGATTTTGTCTGTAGGAATAAGGGTAAGCTTGATAATAAGGTATATAGGGTGCCAGAAGCCATAGATAAGAGAATAGCAAAACTTAAACTTCGCTCTATGAAGGTTAAAATAGATGATTTAACACCCAAGCAGAAGCACTATCTTTCATCCTGGGAGCTTGGTACATAGATAAAAAATGAAGGTAAAGAGAATAGCTAAAGACAAGAAGGTCATAGCTAAAGTAAAGAGAATAGCTTTGTTGACCTCCGGGGGGGATTCTTCCGGTATGAACTCCGCCATAAGGGGCGTTACCAGGTATGCTCTGCATAAGGGTATTGAGGTTTATGGAGTGTACCGTGGCTATAATGGTTTAATAGAGGGTGACTTTACTAAGTTTAATCATCGTAGCGTAAGTAATATAATAGGAAAGGGCGGAACTATACTTAAGACATGCCGGTGCCCTGAATTCAAGAAACCGTCCGGTCAAGAAAAGGCTTATAACCAGCTGAAGAAAAATCTCATAGATGCGCTTATCGTTATCGGTGGCGATGGTAGCTTTAGAGGAGCGCATCTACTAAGTTCAAAATGGGGTATTCAGGTAGTTGGAATCCCTGGAACCATAGACAACGATATAAACAAGACCGACCATACCATAGGCTCTGATACAGCTGTTAACGTTGCTCTTTATGCTATTGATAAGATAAGGGATACCGCAACCAGCCTTGAGAGGGTATTTATTATCGAGGTGATGGGGCGCCTATCTGGTTATATAGCGCTACAGGTAGGGGTAGCTGGAGGTGCTGAGGAGGTTCTTGTACCAGAGAAAAAATTCAGCGTAGACAACATGTGTAAGAGGATAAAGGCCGGCAGGAAGCAGGGAAAGTACAGCTGGATGATGATAGTAGCCGAAGGCGCTATAGACTCATATGATCTTTCTAAGGTTATACGAAAAAAGACCGGCTTCGATGTAAGAGTTAGCGTTTTGGGTTATATACAAAGAGGTGGATCGCCAACGGCTTTTGATAGAATACTTGCAGCAAACATGGCTCGCCATGCGGTAGATGCGGTAATAGCTGGTAAGGGTGACGTTATGACAGGTATTACAAACGGAAAGGTTAAGCTGGTCAGGCTATCTGAGGCTATCAAGAAGAAATCATCTAATTTAGACAAGAAGCTGTTCGATCTTATTAAGATATTAACGTAATTTAGATATTAGGAACAATCCTAAACTCGCAAATATTATATTTGCAAGCCAGCTAGATACAATCGGTGGCAAAACTCCTGCCTTACCAAACGCTATACATATCGACATTATTCCATAGTATATAAGCGCAATAGCTACACTAAAACCAACTCCAATCAATGTTCCACCGCGCTTTGAGGTCATTGCAAATGGAATACCTACCAAAATTATTATAAGGCTTATAAACGGAAAGGCAATCTTGTAGTGTAGGTCCACTAGAAGTTTGTTTATTATTCTTCTTCCTGCTGAAGGGATCTTCTTAATATAGTTTCTTAACTCTACAAAATTCATGAATTCAGCTCTAATCCCGTATCTAAGAAAATCCTCCGGTTTTTCCTCCATCTCTATAAGTTTTTCCTCAAAGATCTTAGGATCTTCGATTATCTGGTTTGCCGTATCGAATTTATATATTATACAGTTATAAAATTTCCAACCCTCATTGGACCACTGGGCGCTATCGGCTATTATCTTTGTGGTGAGATTTCTTTCCTCATCGTTAACCATAACTATGGGATTTTTTAAAGTTTGACTACCACTGTTAAATGATCTTGCATAGATTATTTGGTTGTTTGCGCCAAAGATTGCAACATTTTCAATAACCTTCTCACCTTGCGCAGCGCCGGTTTTTTTCTCGATCTTTTTTTCCTTTATATCCTTTGATGTTAGCGAAGCACTAGGAGCAAATCTTTCACTAACAAAGAGGACCGCAAGGCTCAGGATAAATCCCATCAAAAAGAAAGGCCTTAGGATTCTCCAAAGGCTCATTCCGCTAGCCTTCATAGCCGTTATCTCATTATGCTTGCTTAGATTGCCAAGAACCCCTACCGTTGACACCAAGGCTGCTATAGGGGTTGTTTGTACGAAAATTAAAGGAAAGAACGATGCGTAGTATTTTAGTATTGTGGTTACTGGAACCTTTTGCCTAAGAAATTCATCTAAATGCCCAAATAGATCAATAATAACATAAAGGAAGATAAAGCTTATTAAGCAGTAGAATAGCGGACCAATAAGCTGCCTTAGTATATATTTATCGGTTAGTTTCATAGCGAATTATTTTGATTCCATTTTATAGAATAGTAAGCTGCCAGATAATATCAGGAGTACATTTGGAATCCACATTCCAATAACTGGAGGACAGATTTTCATCAATGAAAGCCACTCTCCACCTGCAAGCAGAAGATAGTATATAATAATTATAACCAAACTCATACCAAGGCCTATTGATTTTTCGTGCCTTTTTGTTCTTATAGCAAGGGGCAATCCTACTATTATAAAAGCAAGGCTTGCAAACGAGATAGAGATTCTTTTATTGATCTCGGTATAGAGTGAGAAGGTATCGATGTTTTTTTCCCTAAAGTTTTCTATCTCTTCCTTTAGCTCATATATATTCATGTCCTTTGGTTTTTTGCCTATATTTTCACTGTTAGATTCCTCAGCAAGATCTATTGTCAAAAAATACGTTTTGAAATTCATCTTAAAGAAACTTGTCGGGTCTTCAGGGTTTGGTTCATCGCTGGTCCCATCTATTAGTTTGAGCTTTACCAATTTTTTATGCGGTAGAGATATCAACCTACCACGTTTTGCCACAATTGTTCGGGTAGGTTTGCCTTCCTGTGGCTCATATATCCTTATATCGTTAAGCTTGTTTTTATTCTTTGAAAAGATAAATATAATGTATTTGGAAGTTTTAACAAAGGTTCCGGCCTCCAGAAATGCAGAAGGATTGTTTTGTCCAATATCTGCCAATATTTTTCTTGAGGCAAAGTGCGATTTAGGTAGTATTCTGTCATTCAAAAATATAGAAAATAGACAAAATATTATACCAACAATCAGAACGGGTATCGTAATA
>CAZOIE010000212.1:0-3859 GCA_964579905.1 uncultured Planctomycetia bacterium | reverse complement strand
TCAACGCTCCCTCTGAATGTTTTATGTCCGCAATGCTCAGACCATGTCTGTGCAATCGTCTCAAGTTCGCAGTCAGTGGGTTCCCTGCGCAATTTTTTGAAGTACTTCTTTATTGTGAACATCTCATCAAGATTTAGAAAAAGCTGTCCGTCCTTACTAAGCTTTTTAAGCCCCTTATCGCTTAGCATTGATAGGCTCACATGGTTTAGTTTAAATTCATAGGTGGGGTTTTTGATTTTTAGCGGTGGGGCGGTTGTATTCTGTATAACCCTGTTATAGAGTAGTTTAGCACTTACTACTTTTAAATCTTTATCGGATATCGACCCCTTGATAAGGTATCTCTTGGCTGTCTTTATTGCCTTAACATGATTAAACCCTAAGTCAAGGATTGCCTTTCTTATAGACTCCTCCCAAGGATCCATAACCCCAGGATTGTAGAACACCTCAACTACCTTTACTCCATTTTGTTTTTTCGGGACGTTGGCCTTTGGGCTGCTTAGGGTATACTCCTCTGTTATTGGATCAACCAGAAGCTCCTTTGATATCTTTTCGATATTAACTTTTGAGAAGTTACCATCTATAAAGTAGAGCTGCTCTACCTTTACATCCTTGACAGTGTTTATGCCAAGGTCTGACATACCTTTAAGTATGGCATTTCCCTGTGCATCAAAAAGATTAGCCTTTTGTTTTACATCGATCTTCCAAATCATATTTTTAACTAGATATCCTCTTTAATACCTCTTGATACGCATCCTCGACATTTCCAAGATCCCTGCGGAATCTATCCTTATCGAGCTTCTCATTTGTAGCCTTATCCCACAACCTGCATGTATCGGGTGAAATCTCATCTGCTAGTAGAATCTGATCTTTAAACCTACCAAACTCAAGCTTGAAATCTACGAGAATTAGGTTCTTCTCATCGAAAAACTTCCTCAGTACATCATTTATCTTAAAGGAAAAATCATCTATCTTCTTAAGCTCCTCATCCGTTGCAATCTTAAGAGCCCTTATATGATACTCGTTAAAAAGAGGGTCATGCAGCTTATCCTCTTTGTAGTGGTACTCAAGAACGGGCTCATCTAGCTTTATTCCCTCTTCAAGTCCAAGTAATCTGCTCATACCGCCTGCAACGATATTTCTGATTGTAACCTCGACAGGAATAATCTCTACCTTCTTTACAAGCATATCTCTATCATTAAGCAATTCTACAAAATGGGTTGGTATGCCTTCCTTTTCAAGAAGCTCAAATATGGTCTTTGAGATCTTATTGTTTACTATACCCTTTTGGAGTATAGTACCCCTCTTTGTTGCATCAAAGGCGGTTGCATCATCCTTAAACTCCTGTATAACAAGATCCGGATCGTTTGTTTCATAGAGCTTCTTTGCCTTTCCCTCATAAATCTGTTTTCCTTTTTCCATTTAAATACCCACCTTTCTAAAGATTTTGTTAACAAATCTCATATGGTAATCCAAAGAAAAGCAATTATCCAGCTCCTTCTTTGACAATACCTTGGTTAAGAAACTATCCTCTTCTAGCATCTTTCTAAAACACTCATCCTGTTGAAAGGATTTCATGGCAGCCTTCTGAACGACCCTGTAGGCATCCTTTCTGATTAATCCTTTATCTATAAGGGTAAGAAGAACATGCTGTGAGAATATTCGGCCCTTGCTAATTTCTAAATTCTTCTTCATGCTCTTTGGATAGACTACAAGGTTATCGGTAAGCTTTATAGCTTCGTTAAGCATAAAATCAACCACCATGCAAGAGTCGGGAATTATTATCCTCTCGGCAGATGAATGGCTTATGTCTCTTTCATGCCACAAGGCCACCGATTCAAATTCAGCAAGCATATTAGCGCGGAGTATCCTAGCCAACCCACAAAGCCTCTCTGAGTTTACAGGATTTCTCTTATGTGGCATGGCAGATGAGCCCTTCTGACCTTTGGAGAAAAACTCCTCCGCCTCATTAACCTCGGTCCTCTGAAGATGCCTAATCTCTGTTGCAAACCTCTCAAGGGTTACGCCAATTAAGGCAAGAACTGAAAGAAACTCTGCGTGCCTATCTCTGGGTATTACCTGGGTCGATATAGGACTGGGCCGAAGACCCATTTTCTTACATATATAACTTTCAATAAACGGAACCACGTTTGCGTATGTACCTACGGCACCCGAGACCTTCCCAAAAGAGATAGCATCCCTTGCCTTAAGCATCCTATCTAGATTCCTCTTTGTCTCATCATAAAATAGCGCAAGTTTAAGGCCAAATGTTACGGGTTCTGCGTGTATACCATGGCTCCTGCCAACTGCAGGGGTATATTTATATTTCTTAGCCTTCTTACTGGTAACGCTTAATAGTTTCTTAAGAGAAGCTATTATGAGGTCGGAAGAATCCTTCATCTGGCAAGCAAGCGAGGTGTCAAGTATATCGTTTGAGGTAAGGCCCATATGAAGAAATCTGGATGATTTTCCGATACTCTTTGATACATCTTCTACAAAGGCTACCAGATCATGCTTCGTTCTCTTTTCAATAGCCTTAATGTTGTTAATATTAAAACGGGCCTTCTTCTTTATAGAGCTCAAATCCGCCTTAGGAACCTTGCCTAGCTTAGCAAGCGCCTCACAGTTTAGAATCTCAACATCCAACATCTTCCTGAATTTATTCTCTTCGCTCCATATGGCCTGCATCTTTGGGAGTGTATATCGCTCTATCATAACCAGCTCCTATTTTTTAGTTTCCAAATCTTTTATATCTATGCCTGCCGATTTGTACGCTTCGGCCAAATGTCTATATACGGCATCTAAATCTTTGCTATCAGAATTTTCCGAATTCTCAATACACCGTTTAAAATTTCTTATCGCCTCTTCAAACTTTCCCGCCTTTAGATTCACGAGTCCAAGTGTATCCATGTACCAAAACTCCCTGCTGGGCTCAAGCTCTATTGCCTTTTTGGCAAAGCTCTTTGCTTCATCAAGCAATCTCCCATCCATAGCTAAGGCATAGGCCAGATTATTATAGCAATCGGCAAAATCGGGAGAATATTCAAGGGCCCTTCTGTAATTTTCTATGGCTTTTGAAAAATCCTCCTCAGCTAGATATGTATTTGCCAGGTTGAAGTAAAGTAAGGAATTCTTGCTATCAAGTACTATGGCCCTAAGAAAACTCTTCTTGGCAAGTTCAAGGTTGTTGTTTTCTTCACAGAGTATCCCTAATCTATTGTAATCACTAGGGTCATTAAGCCAATCTACCTTATCTGGTGGAACAACTACAAGCATCCAGTTTTTGGCCTTCTTCCAGCCATTGGAGAATCTTTTAATGTGAATGAGCTTTTCTTTCCTAACGCCATCGTTGACTATTAAATAACCGTTTTTCTCATTTATGCCAACAACAACCTGATAGTGATAATCGGAGAACAAAAATCCCTTCTTAAAAAGTATTACTACGGGAATCTGCTTGCTAAGATAGAAGTTCAAGTCTTTCAGGCTACCTGAATAATCTTCTGTGAAGAAACCTTCCCTGGTTGCAAAATCCACCATTTCAAAATTAAAGGTGCCTTTTGACTTACTAAAATATATAGAATCGGCTATCTTTTTCTGGGAAATATCCTTACCCCAATAACCTAGCACGCTCTCAAGGCTAGCCGGACCGCAATAGAAAAACCTCTGCTTTACAAATGGTACGTTTTCTACGTAGACAGTATTACTATCGTCTTTAAAAGGAGTTCTTTTTAGAGCTGTAGTGTTTAGGCCTACGCAGCCGGTCAGAGTCAAAACAAGGAGGGTTAGGATAACGCATTTACGAAACAACACTTACAATACCAATGATATCTTGCTTATGATTTATGTTTAGGTTCTATTTTAA
>CAZOIE010000211.1:0-3860 GCA_964579905.1 uncultured Planctomycetia bacterium | reverse complement strand
AAGTGGTAAGTATCGACGAGAAAATCGTTACGGTAGATTATTTTGGTGAGAAAAGAAAAGCTAAAAATGAGTTCTTTGAAATATCCGAAGGTGATTATATATACGCTCAAGGTGGTTTTGTAATTCAAAGGGTTACAGAAGAAGAGGCTTTAAAAGCGCTTGATACATGGAAGGAATTATTCTTCAAGCTAAAGGAGATCGATTTAGAGCTTACTCAAAAACCAAAGAATCTGTTCCAAAGAGCAAATAACCTACGACATAAATACCACGGTAACTCATGCTGTACCCATGGCATCATAGAGTTTTCAAATTACTGCCAGAATGATTGTCTTTACTGTGGGTTAAGAAAGAGTAATGAGAAGATTGAGCGTTACAGAATGTCTGAGGAAGAAATAATTGAAGCGGCACGCCATGCAGTCAAGGATTTAAATTTCAAGGCCTTGGTTTTGCAGTCGGGAGAGGACTTATGGTACAGTGAAGAAAAACTCTTAAATATTGCCAGAAGTATAATGAAGGAGTTCCCGGTGTTGCTCATATTAAGCATCGGTGAGAGAACTATAGAAACCTATCAAAGATTATATGAGGTAGGCACAAGAGGTATCCTGATGCGGTTTGAAACCAGCAACCCTGAACTTTATGAAAAATATAGACCAGGCAAAGTACTTAATGAGCGTATCAATCTTATTAAAAAACTATACGAATTTGGGTATCTCATCTTTACAGGGTTTCTAATTGGTATTCCTGGTCAGACCGAGGAAGACTTGATAAATGATATAGATTTAACCAACTCTCTTAACGCCGATATGTTCTCATTTGGCCCATTTATTCCTCACAATGATACCCCATTGGCAAAAGAAAAAAAGCCCCCGCTCGATTCCATTCTTACGATTATTGCAAATGCGAGACTAAAATATCCCAAATCAAGAATACTTGCTACCACCGCCTTGGAAACACTTGATAAGGAAAATGGTGCGCGCATGGGACTTCTCTCAGGCGCAAACTCACTGATGATAAATGTTACTCCTCCTAAATACATCCCCCTATATGACATCTATCCTCGAAGAATGGGCCTTGATTCAAAAATTGAGAAAAGGATTGAATCTGTAATTGGACTATTGCACTCAATCGGCAGGGCACCTTCCGACCTGGGGCTTCATAGTTTTAATGAGGCATCATAAAGCTACATCATACTTGTCTTTTCTGTAATCCTGTGATACTTTTATATAGCTGTAGAGTTATCTAATTGCGCATGACTTTGTAGCCTAAAAGATGCGCCTGTAGCTCAATGGATAGAGCGCCAGCCTTCGGAGCTGGGCGTTGGGGGTTCGAATCCCTCCAGGCGTGCTTTTTTACTTGGCAAGATGGTTTTTATCTGATATTCTATGGTTCATATAAGGAGGAAGTCTAATGCGAAAAAGAATCCTACTGATTGATGATGAACCAGACTTTACTCGTATTATTAAATTATTTCTTGAAAAGACGGAGATATTTGAGCTTTTAGTTGCCAATGATGCCACATCTGGTATTCAGATAGCCAAGGATGAACTTCCCGACTTGGTACTTTTGGATATAGCCATGCCGGGCATAAGTGGTTCGGAGGTTGCCGAAGTACTGATAAATGATCCTTCGACGAAAGATATTCCAATCGCCTTCCTTAGTGCACTAGTTAGCAAAAAGGATGTGGAGGAGGGAAGGGGTAAGATAGGGGGCAGGGTATTTATTGCCAAGCCTGTATTACCTGAGGAGCTTGTAAATCGTATTGAAGGGATACTTAGGGAGTCTGAAAAGGAGAAAACTGAATCCGAGTAGTGCTTACGGGAAATTTTCTATCCATAATAAGTTTTTTACCTTCCTTATTTAACTAATCGCTAAATTATTTTAAACCCCTTATTAATATTAGTAATGTAAATATTATTATTTAATATTATTCTATTTTTTTCTCAAATTTATTTGACCGTTTTATTAATTTATGGTAATATTCAATCTTCACACAACAAAGGCCATGGGCCGCTAGCTCAACCGGCAGAGCAGGACCCTCTTAAGGTCAAGGTTGAAGGTTCGACTCCTTCGCGGCTCACTTTAACAGGGAAGTATGCAGCTTTTCCCATTATTTCGGGCGGATGGCGAAATTGGCATACGCGCAAGACTTAGGATCTTGTGGGGTAACCCATGGAGGTTCAACTCCTCTTCCGCCCACCATTTTGCTAAGAACATGAAGCATTTGAAAAGATAATGCGGGTGTAGCTCAGTTGGTAGAGCATCACGTTGCCAACGTGATTGTCGTCGGTTCGAGCCCGATCACCCGCTCCATTTTTTAACTTACGCATTAATAGTATATTAGTTTTAATAGTAACTATTTACGGAAAGGACAGGGATGTTATGAAGATCATGGATTTTTTAAATACTGAGGCAATAAATGTAGATCTTCAGGCGAATGACAAAAAGGGAGTTGTTAAAGAGTTGGTTGACGTACTTATATCAGCTGGATCAGTTGCAGCAAAGGATAAGGACAAGATAATAAGCCTGCTTATGGAGAGAGAATCCCTTGGAAGCACAGGTGTTGGTCAGGGTATAGGTATACCGCATAGCAAGACCAATAGTGTTAAGAAGCTTATAGCCGCCTTAGGTATCTCCAAGAAAGGCGTCAATTTTGAATCTCTTGATGGAGAGCCTGTATATATAATCTTCCTCCTTTTGGCGCCTGAAGATTCCGCTGGTCCTCATCTTAAGGCACTTGCAAGGATCTCAAGGTTGCTTAAGGATAAGTATTTCCGTGACACCTTAAAATCCTCTGAAGATAAAAAGACTGTTGTAAAAATAATAAATCAGGAAGAGCAAAAGAGTTAATATCTAAGGCTAAACTTATGGCATTATTTTTTATAACTTTTTGAGGAAATAACAAATGAAATTAAAGTGGTTGTACCCAGGAATGAAGATTAAAAGATGGGTAATCTTGATAGCGACAGGTATGATATTGATCGCTATGGGGACCGTAGAGGTATTGGTTAAGCATGGAATGATACTGGGTGGTATCTCTCTTTTTATCGGTATTGTAATGATGGTAATGGGTATAAGGCGTATGGTCAGGTCTCTTATAACAGTTTTTCTGCCAAATAGAGAAGATGACCTTGTCAATATTGTTTATCAAAAAAGGTATCTAGAAAGAGGCTCAAAGATTGTTGTTATTGGTGGTGGGACTGGACTCCCTGTTTTATTACAAGGTTTAAAGCAATATACCAGCAATCTAACCGCGATAGTTACTGTCGCCGATGATGGTGGTTCTTCAGGTAGACTTAGAAATCAATTCGATGTACTTCCACCTGGCGATATAAGAAACTGCCTTGTAGCCTTGGCAGATACTGAACAGTTGATGCGTGACCTGTTTCAGTTTAGATTTTCTGGGCCAACCGAGCTTGAAGGACACAGCTTTGGGAATTTGTTTATAACTGCATTGTCTGAAGTAACAGGGGATTTTGATAAAGCCATAAAGGCCTCAAGTGAGGTTCTTGCTATCAGAGGAAAGGTAATACCTTCTACGTATAAAAAAGTTACCTTAGGTGCTCAATATGAAGATGGTTCTGAGGTTGTTGGTGAGGCAAACATTCCAAAGAAGGGAATGCCTATCCGCAAGGTATATTTGAAGCCGGCCGATTGCCAACCAAGCGCAGAGGCGCTTGAGGTGTTGATGGAGGCCGACGCAATTGTATTTGGACCAGGTAGTCTTTATACAAGCGTCATACCGAATCTGCTAGTAAAAAAGATGCCCGAGGTAATCCTTAAGTCCAGAGCAATTAAGATTTATATTTGTAATGTTATGACTCAATCTGGAGAGACCGATGGGTATTCTGCTTTTGATCATG
>CAZOIE010000210.1:0-3864 GCA_964579905.1 uncultured Planctomycetia bacterium | reverse complement strand
CAGGCGAATCCTTTGTAAGATCAACCCTCACTATAGCAAGCTTTCCCCTTTTAAAGGTCATAAGGTTCACAAAATCCTTAAATGAAACCTCCTCTTCGATTATCTTCGCAACTATAGCGGTTGAATCGATCGGCACATCTACACCTAGCTCATCAAAAACATGTTCATTGTTAGAGTCATTTACCCTTGCAACGGTACGCTTTATATCAAAGGTTTCCTTGGCAATTTGGCATATTACAAGGTTATCCTCATCATGGCCCGTGATCGCGGCAATTACATCCGCCTTCTCTATCCCGGAATCCTTCAATGCCTGTTGATCGCACCCATCTCCGTTTATAGCAAGAACGTTTAACTCCCTGGCTATCTTCCCGCACAGCTGTTTATCCTTCTCTATAACACTAACAACATGCTTATTGGCAACTAACGTCTTTGCTAGGTAATAACCTACATTACCACCACCAACAATTATAATACGCATCGAATAACCTCCAATTGGTTCTTAAAGACCAAAAGATTTTCTTACTTTCTTAAGGCTTGCTGTTTTTGCAACCCCCATTACGATATCATCCTTTTCAAGCGTTACATCAGGACCTGGAATTACGATACCATTCTTCTTAAGTATCGTTGCAATCAAAAACTCCTCTGGTATGTTAATCTCAGATACCTTTTTACCTGCAAGCTTCTCCTTTATCTTAAGCTCTATGACCCCTAATTCTCCACTCTCAATAAGATAACTGGTAAAATGACTTCCTATAATTTTATCCCTTATCATAGCCGCAAGTAGAACCGTACCACTTATAACATTGATTCCTAGCTTATTATAGATATACGCTTTTTTGGGATCGTGTATTTTGGCGATTACCTTGGATATCTTAAACATATCCTTTGCTACCTGTGCAGCCATAATATTGGCATTATCCACATTTGTTGTCGCGCAAAACGCCTCTGCCTTCTCTATCCCGGCCTCTTTCAATAATACCGTATCATAGGCATTACCTGTAAGGGTTATACCGTTAAAGCTTTCCCCAAGCTTACCAAAAGAAGCTTCGTCCTTATCTATGACAACTACATCGTGATTCTCTTGGGAGAGGAGTTTTGCAAGCTCTGACCCTGTCTTACCACATCCAACAATTATTACATGCATATTCTATGCTCCTTTAATAATTCCCGCTTAAGGGATTATTTAAAAAAACTATTGCTAACTACAAAGGAAGCAAATACTATTGAAACCATCGACATAAGTTTAATCAATATATTTAAGGAAGGTCCAGCCGTATCCTTAAAGGGATCTCCCACCGTATCGCCTACTACGGCTGCTTTATGAGCAGCAGAGCCCTTGCCGCCAAGATTATCGCCTTCTATGTATTTCTTTGCATTATCCCACGCACCACCTGAATTTGCCATCATAATCGCCAATACAAAACCGCATACCAAGGCACCTGTTAAGAGCCCAACCTCAGCTTCTACCCCAATAAAAATGCCGGTTAAGATTGGAGCTACAAGAGCTAGGATAGATGGTAGTATCATCTCTTTTTGTGCAGACTTAGTAACAATATTAACACACCTGGCAAAATCAGGCTTTGCTGTGCCTTCCATCAACCCTGTAATCTCCCTAAATTGACGCCTTACCTCAACAACTACAGAGGTAGCTGCTCTTCCAACAGCCTTCATGGTAAGAGAACTAAACAAAAATGGAAGCATCGCTCCTATAAATAACCCAATTATTATCCTCGGATTCATAAGAGATAAGTCCATCTCCTTACCGAAGAAAAATATCTGCTCCCTGTATGCAGCTATTAAGGCAAGCGCTGTTAAGGCAGCAGAACCTATTGCAAACCCCTTGCCCGTTGCAGCTGTTGTGTTACCTAGGGCGTCCAAGGCATCGGTTCTTTCTCTAACAAAAGGTTCTAAATCTGCCATCTGGGCATTCCCACCAGCATTATCTGCAACAGGGCCATATGCATCTGTCGCCAAGGTTATGCCTAGGGTAGAAAGCATACCTACAGCCGAGATTCCCACACCATAAAGCCCCATATTGAAGTTTTCAAAACCACCGGCAAAGTAAAAGCTAGCAAGCGTAGCCCCGCAGACTACAAGCACAGGCACAGATACAGAAAGCATTCCTATGGATAAACCACTAATAATTACAGTTGCAGGACCCGATATAGAAGCATTCGCTACGGTACGGGTAGGCGCGTATCTATCCGATGTAAAGAACTCTGTTGAAAGCCCTATAATAACACCTGCAAGTAAACCCGATATAACAGCCCAATAAACCCCTATATATGAACTACCAAGGCTATACTTAATAAGAAAATATGACGATACTGCCACTATAATACTGCTTGAGAAAACACCTCTTCTTAATGCAGCAAGTAGAACCGACTGCTTCGCCTCTTCCTTTGCCCGCACAAAGAATGTACCAATTATTGAGGCTACAACACCAACCGCCGCCATGGCCATTGGAACGGTAACACCCCTTATACCAAGCCCAGCTGCAACCGCTAAGCTCATAGTCGCAACTATAGAACCAACATACGATTCATAAAGGTCCGCCCCCATACCTGCAACATCACCTACGTTGTCTCCTACATTATCTGCGATAACCGCAGGATTCCTGGGATCATCCTCCGGTATACCTGCCTCAACCTTACCTACAAGATCTGCGCCAACATCAGCAGCCTTTGTAAATATTCCTCCGCCGACCCTTGCAAAGAGCGCTTGGAAGCTTGCACCCATACCAAAGCAAAGCATGGTAGAAGTGATAGCACCTATCTTATCGGTATTTGCCGGTACCGGATTATTTGAATAATACCAATCTAAAATAAAATACCAAATGCTTAAGTCGAGTAATCCCAAACCCACAACCACCAAGCCAAGTACGGCTCCACTTGAGAATGCTATCCTAAGGGCGGAGTTTAAGCTGGATCTTGCTGCAGACGCCGTTCTTACACTAGAACTCGTTGCAACGCTCATCCCTATAAAACCCGCAAGCGCTGAGAAGAACCCGCCGGACAAAAATGCAAATGGAACAAATATTACAAGATAACCTTGCTTTACCAAATACAGCAATACAAGAAACAGTACAAAGAAAAATATAGAAACAATGGAATACTGCCTCTTAAGATACGCCCTTGCGCCAATCTTGACATTTGAGGCGATCTCTTTCATCTTTTGGGTACCTTCGTCTTTTTTAAGTATCGAAAATGCAAGATAGCCCGCAAACAATAATGCAAGAATTGAACCTACCGGTGCAAATAATAATATTAGCGATTCCATAAAACAATTACCTCCTTCTTTCCTTAGGTGTTATCCTCTCCTTCTTTCCATAGCTATAAGAAGAGTACTTGCTATATAAATTGTTGAATATGTACCTGAGATAAACCCAACTATTAATGCAAACGCAAAATTACGCAGTACTATCCCTGCAAACACAAATAAAATACTCACAGTCAAAAGTGTCGTAAAGGATGTTAGTATGGTTCTTGAGAGGGTTTGGTTCACGCTTAGATTGATTATATCTCTAAATGACATCTTCCTTGATGTGGTGATATTTTCCCTTATCCTATCATAAATAACTATGGTATCGTTTATTGAATAACCAGCTATAGTTAAGAGTGCTGTTACAATAAGTAAGTCTATCTGCCTTCCGGTTATAGCAAAGATACCGATTGTTATAAATACATCATGAAGGAGCGCTGTAACACCGGCAACACCATAGCTGAACTTCCTAAACCTGACTCCGATATAAAGGGTAATTGCAAAAAGCGCCCACATAAGTGCCCATATCGCTTTTTCTCTTAGCTGCTTTCCAGCAACGGGACCAACCGTCTCAACCCTTAGTACATCAAATGGATTATCTGG
>CAZOIE010000209.1:0-3875 GCA_964579905.1 uncultured Planctomycetia bacterium | reverse complement strand
AGGAATATTAACCCTACCCTTTGGGCGATTTGGGCCATTTTCAATAGCCTTTTTTAGTATCTCCTTAGCAGTATCAATTGCCTTTTCCTCATGAAACTCTACACACTCAACTCCAGGTAAACTTGCCTTTGGCGATGTAGTAATAACCTTGGTATGGAAATGGCTTGCTGCTTTTACAATACCAGGCATTATGCACTGTATATCAACCACCATTGCATCAACGGCACCTGTCATTATCGCAAGTTCCTGTTGTAAAAAATTCCCAGCAACTGGTATTCCATGCCTCATAAGAACCTCATTCGCGGTACAGCATATACCTGCAACTGTTACTCCCTTCGCACCTTTTTGCTTAGCCAGATCCAAAATCTCTTTATCCTGCGAGACTGCTGCTATGACATCGCTCAAGGTCGGTTCATGACCATGAATCAGTATATTTATCTCATCCTCTTTTAAAACTCCAAGATTAGCGCGCGCCTTTACAGGCTTTGGCGTGCCAAACAGTATATCGCTTAACTCGGTCGCTATCATAGAACCACCCCATCCATCTGCAAGGGCTGCCCTCATCGTTGTCTGAACAAGGTTCTTGTAGTCCTGATCCATTCCCTCATGGGTCCTTGAAAGGGTCTCGACAATCTCTCTGTCAATTGCCCTTGGTGATACTCTTAATTTGTCCCATATCTCCTGTTGCTTCTTGGGAGCTCTCTTTAAAAACGGTAACGGCTCATCATCCTGCTTTCCGAACTGCTCCAATGCCTTTTTGCCAAGCTCAAGGGCTATCTCGTTATCATTTTTGTTCTCACAATTTATTCCAAGCTCGGTTGCTATCGCACGTAATTTAACAGGATCCTTTACATCATAACCTTGAGTCTTTCCGCTACCCATAGCAATAAAGGTATGTGCAAGGTCTCTGGCATGGTCAGAATGCGAAGCACTACCGGCGCTTGTTTCTCTTGCCATGTTCCTGGCTGCTATTGTATCTGCAGTTGCTCCACATGCACCCTGTTTAGCACCATCTCCAAAGGGATCTATTCTGCACGGCCCCATGTTACACATCTTGCAACATAAACCAAGAAGGCCAAATCCGCAATGAGGCTCCTGCGATTCATACCTATCCCAAGTGGTTTCCATTTTTTCTTCTTTTGCAGACTTCAACATATCCATACTAGCTTTATCTTTGGTGATCTTTTTGCTCATCTTTTTCCCGCCTTTTCTAATATTTGATCCTTTATTTTTGAAATTGACTCATATACATCTGTCTTTATTAGATCTATATCTGAAGTTTCCTTCATAGAAAACTCTAATAAGCTCTCATTAAAAGGAATATTTCCAATTACTGTTAATGGAGAGATTTTCTTTCGGGTAAACTTAAGCTCCCTCTCACTTCTCACTTTATTTAAAATAACAGAAATATCTTTGATCTTTAGATCACTCGCCAGATTTGATATCTTTTTTGCAGCCTCTATACTACTTAGGCTTGGTTCTATAACAATAAAAAGATGATCTACAAAACCTGCTGTAGCTCGTCCTAGATGCTCAACCCCTGCCTCCATATCCATAACAAGGCATTGATCCTTATTCAATAGCAGATTGCTTAAGAGCGCCTTTAAGAATCCCGATTCAGGACACATACAACCGGAACCGCCGGATTTCACGGTACCCATCACGATCAACTTAATATTATCTTTCTTGCTTGCAAATTTATCAGGAATATCGTTTACCAGAGGATTTAGCTTATATAATGACTTATCTTGACTAACCTCCATCCTCTCGTTTATCAGATCTTTCATCTGAACTATGGGAACTATTTTATCGCTGTTCTCTATCCCCAGAAAACGCCCAAGATTTGTAACCGGATCACAATCAACGGCCAGAACCTCTTCTACATCCTTTGAGAGGGCTTTAATAAATAGGCTGGCCAGCGTAGACTTACCAACACCACCTTTTCCAGCAAATGCAATCTTTATGCTCATTAAGTACTCTTTATGATAACCTTGTGGCTATGGAGATCTATCTCTTCGATCTCACCATCAATATGAGCTTCCTTACCAAGAACAGTTCTTATAAGAAGCTTATTATTGGGAAGAATCTTTACAAAATCTATATCCTCTGCGATAAGAATTTCCTTATCATTATCTCTTTTTACTATATTGGATTCACACATATTCTTTTCCTTATTTATAGTCCTTTTTGCATCTTAAAGGAATCTATGGTATTTCTCATAAGCATAGCAACCGTCATTGGTCCTACACCTCCAGGAACCGGGGTTATATGAGAGGCAACCTTTGAAGCACTCTCAAACTCACAATCTCCCAGCAACTTATCTCCTACCTTTGTAATGCCTGCATCTATTACAATAACACCCTCTTTTAGGTTTTCACCCTTTATGAGAGCCGGCTTACCAACGCCAACAACCAGAATATCTGCACGCTTCGTATATTCATTAAGGTGACCTTTCTCAGATGTAGCTATATGGCAAACGCTTATAGTTGCAAACTCATTAAGGAGCAACAGTGCTGTTGGCTTTCCTACTATCTCGCTATGACCAACCACAACAACCTCTTTGCCGTACAGCTCAACCTTGGTATGCTTAATTAGCTCAACGATACCTATTGCTGTACATGGTGCAAGAAGAGGCTTGCCAAGCAGGAGTTTTCCCAGGTTCTCTGGATGGATCCCCTCTACATCTTTAATAGGAGAAACCTTTGCTATTGCTTCTCTATAATCTATGCTTTCGGGGAAGGGTAGCTGTATAATGATACCCGATACTGTACTGTTTTCATTTAGATCTTTTATAAGACCAAATACATCCTCTTTCTTTACGCTCCCAGATAGTTTGTGTAAATTATAGTCAATCCCTAGACCCGACGCGACCCTGCTCTGCTGACCTATATAGACACTTGATGCAGGATTGTCACCTACCTGTATAGCGGCAAGCGATGGAACCGCCTTGGCGGTTTCTCTTAATGAATCAACCTCTTGCTTAAGTGTTACTCTTTTTATCTGCGACAATAATTTCCCATCCAAGATCTCTGCACTCATTTTTTCCCAATCCTCCTTGAGGTTTCACTCAACACATAATGTGCTAGCTTCTTTGCCTCTTTAGTTAAACCTTTTGTTTTTTTGTCAAGTCTATCAATAAACCTTTTGTCCTTAATGCCAGCCAAATTAATATCTATATTGATAACGGCACCTTTAACTGCACTATCTAACATAACAGCACCCACGCCTACATCGCTTATAAGGTTCTTATTTCCTATGGTAAGTAATCTCTTAGAAAGTCTTAAAGCGTCCATGCCGTGTAATAGAATATCAAAGGTAACCATTGCAGATTTCTTAAGAGCTTGCTGAATCTTTCTTTTTCTTAATGCCTCCTGCTTACTTGTGAGCTTTGGAAGCTTGTACGCCTTGGCAACCAGTAAATAGGTCTTAGAATCCTCACTAATAAGCCTTGTGAGCTTTTGCTCAAGACTATTTAAACGCTTAAGTAAGACTAATAGCTCTTTAGAATAAGCCTTATATACCTTCTTACCGATAGTAAAGTTTACTACCATAAGCAAGAGCCCCACGCCTAAAGCGGCAGAGAATGCAGAGACACTTCCTCCACCTGGAATAGGTTCATTTGAGGATAACTTCTTTAAATAAGATTGGATTGATTTCTTTGCAAACACTAGTTTCTCAAACTTAACTAATTAGAATACTCCTGTTTGTTGAAAACAGGAATTATGAAAGACCTAATATATTACCCTTTTTGTCTATATCTATCTTTGTCCCGGCCGGTACTGATGGCAAACCTGGCATTGTACGCATTTGACCGCATAACGGATATAGAAAACCTGCGCCTGCTGACAACCTAATATCCCTTACTGGAAGAACAA
>CAZOIE010000208.1:0-3897 GCA_964579905.1 uncultured Planctomycetia bacterium | reverse complement strand
TGATAATTTTTATTATATTTGTAGTTATTTTTGCAAAGAGCGGAGTAATGGAGATTAAAAGGGAGATGCGCCTTGATAATGCAGATATCGGATCTGAGAAGTTAGTCACAAGCTATGAGTGGCACTGGGAAAACCTCCCTAAGTTTTTCAAGGGACTATATGCTAAGATGAAAGAGAAGCTGACGATTAAAAAGCAGATGTATTTTGACTAAAATTTTATATATGGTTTACTTCTTTTTGATTTAGTGATAGAATTTCATAGTTGTTCATAAAGAGGATCTGCGATATGAAACATAAAAAAACAGGCTATTTTGGTGAGTTTGGGGGAAGGTTTGTTCCTGAAACCCTTATGAGCGCCATATTGGAGCTTGAACAAGGTTACAATAAGGTAAAGAAAGATCGTTCTTTTAAGAAGGAGCTTGATTATTACTTACGGGAGTATGCCGGTAGACCTTCGACGTTATTTCTTGCAAAGAATTTTTCAAAAGCTCTAGGTAATAGATTCAAGGTTTACCTTAAAAGAGAGGATCTTCTTCATACAGGAGCTCATAAGATAAACAATACCTTGGGACAGGTTTTACTTGCCAAGAGGATGGGTAAGTCTCGTATTATTGCAGAAACAGGAGCGGGTCAACACGGGGTCGCAACAGCAACCGCCGCCAGCTTATTTGGCTTAGAATGCGTAGTATATATGGGCGAGGAGGATGTAAAAAGGCAGTCTCTAAATGTCTTTAGGATGAAGCTCCTTGGCGCCAAGGTAAAGGAGGTAAAGGCTGGTTCGAAAACATTGAAGGATGCCGTTAATGAAGCTATGCGTGATTGGGTTACAAATGTGAAGACTACCTTCTACGTGCTTGGTTCCTGTATAGGTCCCCATCCATATCCAGTGATTGTTAGGGATTTTCAGTCGGTTATAGGTCAAGAGACAAGACAGCAAATTTTAAAGAAAGAAAAATCTCTTCCTGATTACTTGATTGCTTGTGTAGGAGGGGGAAGTAACTCCATAGGATTATTCTATCCATTCTTTAAGGATAAAAATGTAAAGTTTATTGGGGTGGAGGCCGCTGGCTTTGGTGTTAATACCAATAAACATGCTGCCAGTCTTTGCAAGGGCAAGGTGGGGGTTTTGCATGGTTGTAAGAGTTACCTACTGCAGGATGATTTCGGTCAGGTGAAGATAGCACATTCAATATCTGCCGGATTGGATTATCCCGGCGTTGGACCTGAGCATTCCTATTACAAGAGCGTTGGACGTGCCAGATACTATTCGGTAACGGATAAGGATGCCCTTTCTGGCTTTAAGCTACTTTCTGAGACAGAAGGAATAATACCCGCACTGGAACCGAGTCATGCTATTGGTTATCTTATGAAGGCAAAGTCCAAGTTTAAAAAGAATTCTGTAGTAGTTGTATGTCTTTCAGGCAGAGGCGATAAGGATGTAGACATGGTCACAGGTCTTGTCTAAAAATCTAAGATAAGTATGAATAGAATTGAACAGAAGTTTACCAAGTTAAAGGAGAAAAAGCAGAAGGCGTTCATCGCGTATATATGTGCCGGTGATCCAAATCTTTCTTTTACAGAAAAACTGGTTATAGAGTTTGACAGAATAGGGGTTGATGTTGTCGAACTAGGCATTCCTTTTTCCGATCCAATAGCGGATGGACCCACTATTCAAAGGGCTTCTGAGAGAGCCTTAAAGAATGGCACCACGATCGTAGATGTGCTTAAACTAGTAAAGAAAATCCGAAAAATAAGCGCGATCCCAATTGTTTTTATGGGCTATTTTAACCCTTTGCTTCGTTATGGATTGAAGCGCTTTGTAAAAGATGCTGTTTTGTGCGGTGTGGATGGGTTGATTGTGGCAGATTTGCCATTTGAGGAGTCAGATACCTTAATCGAGCTTGCAAGAGCTCATGGCTTAGCTCACATACCACTTGTTGCCCCAACAACAAAGAAGAGCAGGTTAAAGCATATTACAAGAAGTGCTACTGGTTTTGTATATTACATATCTTTGACCGGGATAACCGGTGCAAGGAAGAAATTATCAAATAAACTTCTTAAGAAATTAAGGTTTGTCAAGTCTGTTACCAGAAAGCCTGTATGTACGGGCTTTGGTATCTCCTATCCCCACCAAATTAAAGACATGAAAAAGCTTTGCGATGGAGTTATAGTTGGCAGCGCTATCATCGATGTTATAGAGAAGAATATCACAAAGAAGAACTCACTGAGCAAAGTCTCAAGCTTTACAAATAAGCTTGCCAGGGCAACGAAAACAAATTAAGTTTTTTCATGCTTCTTGATGATGTAAAATTGCTGATTGCAACATTAAGCAAGGTTAGGCTATGAAGAAGGATTACCCTATCCTAAAATCCAACATTTTTGATATTGTTGCGATATCCTTATTAGGTATACTGATCTATTCCAACAGCTTTTCAGGGCCATTTATCTTCGATGGCATTCCATATATTAAAGAAAATATTGCCTTAAGAAATCTAAGCGATATTAAAGCAATCTGGGATTTTTGGCCAACCAGGTTTGTTGCCTTTTTTACATTTGCGCTAAACCAGTACTTTAATAAGCTGACGGTTTTTGGATATCACTTGGTAAATTTCCTTATTCATTTAGGCTCATCGGTATTGGTGTGCTATCTAGCACGTTTGATATTTAAGACTCCGCAGATTAAAGATAGAAAGATAGCTGAAGATTCTAAACTAATATGCCTTTTTAGTGCCCTTATATTCCTAACTCATCCGCTTCAAACTCAGGCGGTTACATATATCTATCAGCGCTCAACATGCCTGGCCACCTTCTTTTATCTAGCCAGTATTTGTCTTTATCTTCGATCAAGACTTAGTAAAAAAACAATCTCGATACACTACATTCTATCTCTATTTGTTGCACTGGTGGGCATGTTCACCAAGGAGATATTGTTTACGCTGCCTTTAATGATTATACTATTTGAATTTTCATTGTTTAAAACACACAAGAAAATATCCTTCAAATTTATAGGTCCATTTTTACTTCATTTTTTTTGTTATACCTACTGTCTTGGTAATTACAAAAACTGTATATTTTGAAAACATACATATTTTGGCTCAGGAACATTTAGATATATCACCTACTCAGTATCTGTTGACGCAGTTTCGAGTGACAATGACCTACTTAGGTCTTTTTTTAATACCGTTAAATCAAAGGCTGGATTACGACTATAGTATTTCAAGCTCGCTATTGGAGGTTCCCACTTTACTTAGTTTCATTGGAATATTAATTATTTTATCCACAGCCATACTGTTTCGAAGAAAATTCACCTTTCTTTTTCTTAGTATTATGTGGTTTTTTATTGCGCTTTTGCCAGAATCAAGCATAATAACCCTTAATGATGCAATAAATGAACATAGACTTTATCTTCCAATGGTGGGGCTTAGTCTTTTCCTTGTTATTGTTGTTTATTATTTATGCAGTAAAAATACACGTTTTTTCATAGCAGTTCTTTTTATAGTTATTGCTTTTTATTCAAGTCTGGCATATGGAAGAAATATCATATGGCAGGATGAGCTATCTGTCTGGAGCGATTCTGTTGAAAAGTCCCCGGGAAAGGCAAGGCCTTATATCGGAAGAGGTGTTGCCTATGTTACCAGGGGGCAGACTGATAAAGCAATAGCCGATTTTTCAAAGGCACTGGAAATAAAGCCTGATTATGCCAAAGCTTATTATAACCGTGGAAATGCCTATAACGCGAAAAAGGAATATGATAAAGCTATTTTTGATTACACTTATGCTTTGGAGGTAAATCCTTACGATATTCGCGCGCACAATAATAGAGGCGTTACCTATGCACAGAAGGAGGAGTACAATAAAGCAATAGCCGATTTTTCAAAGGTACTTGAGCTAGACCGG
>CAZOIE010000207.1:0-3934 GCA_964579905.1 uncultured Planctomycetia bacterium | reverse complement strand
CTTGATTATTCTTAGCACGCTTCTCTGCTAGAGTTCGCCCTAACAGGATAATGGTCAAAGTATCCTCAATAATGTCTCTTATCGGATCTTGTTTTATCTCTTTACCCTCATCCTTTTTCTTGGGCATAGATACTTCTATAAAATCACGAAGATATTTTTCCTCCTCTGAGTCTATCCACCCTTCTTTTAGAATAGATTCTTTTAGCTGTACTAACATTACGCGCAGCTCAGGAATATCATTATAACTTCCTCTATTGATTATTCTCTTAAACCTGCCCTTCACACTCCTTGACTCTCTTCTATTTGCGGTAAGAATTAAAGTTCTGAACTCCCCATTACTCTCAAGTAGTTCCCTCGCTACTTTAATTATATCTTCATCCAGCACCTCATCATTAAGCAATCCTTCGATTTCAACAAGTAACTCATCTTGCTCAAATTCCTTTACCTCTTTATAATCCCTTGAGGTATCAAATGTTGAATCTATCTTATCGGAAATATATATTATCTTAGCGACTTTCAAAGCAAGACCCTTTTCCTCATCAGTCAGACCAGAATCATCCTCTACTATGCGCAAAGGCTCATGATGATATAGCACAGCCTTTAAAAACCACTCCGGCATTCTGCAGAATCTAAATATCCTTAATATGAGCTTTCTTGATAACTCTGCATGATCTCCGGCAAGCTCATCCCTTTCATCGGCATCAAACAACTTATACGATGAAAATACCTCTTCCTTTAACTGTTTTCCTATATCATGTAAAAAGGCTGCCAGATATATAAGCTTTAATGTTTTTCCTTTATGGCCAAGTTTTTCTGCTATCAAGCAGGATATCCTTGCAATGGATTTCGAATGAGGCTTAAGGTAGAAGATATTAGAGCTAAAGAAGGCTCTCCTTGCGACAAGCCACTTAGGCATAAGCCATATAGGTATTATCCTAGGAAATCCTTCTATTGCAACAACACCCAGAACCATAGTTATCAACGCTAGCAAGAATTGGGCGATCGTAACTCCAGGCAACCCAACTAAACTGCCTAAGGCGAGCAGCGGGGCAAATAGCCAGCTAAATCTAATAAGTAATCCTGTAATATTGGTTCTGGTGTTTAGCTTATATGGATAGGTCCTTATTCTCTTATACTCGCTAATATAAATCCAGGACATTATAAATCCAACCATAAGAGCTAACACTCCACTTAGGTAGGAATTTACTCCTAACATAGAGCCAATAAAATCACCATCACGGGATAAAAGCAAAGCCATCCCTGTAAGTTGTAAATAAACAGCATTTTTGAAGATACTGTTTTTGGCCTTAGGCTCCTCATCTTTTCTAGAAATAGCGCCTGCCAAAAAGCCACCTATGTACAGCCCAAGTGCAGTTGAAATATCAAGAGACTCGAGCAATCCTTCTGAGGCTACCGTAATAACAGAAAAGCAAATCCAGCTAACTACAGCAATTGCGAATATGAGGAAATCCAGCTTATAAAAAAGAGTAAATGGGCTTGTTTTTTCACTTATTTTAGTGTCTCTTTCTGGGCTAAATAATATAGAAAACACTATTGTAGAAACTGCTACAATAATTGCCCCTAGCGGTACCATTATCCAAGTAGAAGGACTAATCTGTATATTTGAAAGAGTTGCTATGGTAGACGGGTATATAAAATTGTTAGCAATCAAAACAAAGACAGTCCCAAGCGTAGCCAACAACAAAGAAAAAATAATCTTTTCCCTTTTGCTTTTAAAAAAGGAGGGTGATGCATCACTAGCGACCTCCTCCGTTTCTGTCGAAGTGGAAACCGATAATTGTTCTTTAAGCATACTTATTATGAATTCTTCAAACTCTCTCTGTGACATATCAAGAAATTCTTCTGCTGAATCAGCAATAAGCGGATCGCGCCTCCAGTATTTAAACCAGAAACGCACGTGTTTAACAATATCCCTTCTATGGTCAAACCATTGTCTCGCCATATCATCATCGAAAGTAGAAAAGAATGATCTTAATAGATTTTCATAAAGCTCACGAGCCCCATCAGGTATTATTAAATCTTCTTGATTTGTATCTTTGGCATATTTAATCAGCTCCATTAGAATGACTATCTTGTCATATAACCCTACCATGGAAAAACCTGTCTTTTGCATCATCAAAGACTCGCGCATTAAGAGGGGCGTCCGTGATACAGGCCTTCTAAAGGAACCACCTCTTAATAATATCTTAAGCAGGCGTTCAAGAGGTTTTTGGAATTGTTCATATTTCAATATGATTTCATTATCCGCCTCTTGACCGGCTAAACTCACATCCTGACTATGGCTAAGATCCTTCAACACTTTATGACGTACCCTATCACCTTCATTTCGTCCTATTTGAGAAACTATGCGATTGATAAGTTCGGAAAGCGACAACTCTACATCCTCTGCAATATAACCCTCTGAATGCAGTACTTGATTTATCGCTTCAATAAACGGTGATTCTTGCGCAATGAGCTGCGGGAGTTTGTCTAATCTATGCGGAGTCAGCTCACGAGAAAAAATCAGTACCGGTCGCCTGGGTTTTAGCCATGAATGATGAAACTCGTTCTCATTTGGATTTTTGTGCCATGTTACTTTTTCTTTGCGCTTTAGTACAAACCGAGTGAAATGCCAACCGTACTTTTTCAGTGCCTCTCTAAACGATGGGAATTTTTCTCGGTCATGCACAAACGGTGTTTCGTAAATTAATCGATAGGTCAAGTGGATAACATACAGCTGTGAGTCTGCGTTCTGTATGTATGCATTATCTGCTCCTTTACCCATATTTTCCCATGCAAAACCGGTCATACGATTCGATCGTCTTGACCAATAGTAATTCGGAATATCACTATAAAGCTGGCCGATACCCTTAACGCTTAGCCACGTACCATCTTTAAGTGGGAAATAAACCTTTCTTGCGCTGGCAACCGGACCTCTTTGACGTAAGGTAAGGCGTTTATCTACAGCACGATCGGTAATGCCAACTTTGATATTGTATCCCTGCTTAAGCAGCTGTTTAGCTATCTTCACCGATCCAATTGAAAATGCTGAATACTCATTAATAAGCTCTTCGCCACCCAGTTGTTCTATGCGCCCCTGGTTAAACACATGAATATCTCCAAGCTGTTCTTTATCCTTTGAAAGTTGCACTAAGAATACCGGCCGTAGCGTGGCATCATTAGTTATCGTTTCTAATACCTGTTCTAAGTTCCACTCCTCCTGTTCACTGAGTCGGTCAATCTGTCTCTGCAAGTTTAATAGTCCTGATACGGCATCTATGTCAGCTCTAACCTTTTCGTCCAAGGACATCTTTAAAGGAGAAGGCAAAGACTTATTCCATATTTTCTTTTTTATATCAATCAACTTACCGCCAAGTATCGGAGTCATTCTGTGCATGAAATAACCTACCGGTATCATTTTCGCTACTTCAATAGGTAGTGATGTTAAAACGCGAAGTGTTTGTGGAAGTAGAAAAACTAGAAGTACTGTAATAGAGGTAGCGATAAAAAGCTTATAGATAAGAACATCTATAAGCTTGCCCTTTTCAAGTATAGGATCTATTGGTTCTTCTTCTCTATATTTAGCCTTCCAGTGTGATGTACGCTTGCCATAGAAAACCGCGACAACCAGGCCAACCATCAAGATGATAAGTGTTCCCGCAAACTGTGATAGTAAAACAGGCTTGGACGCGAAAAAGGGAATTAAATAAGGTAGTGCTTCCGGTATGTTGTAAAGTAAATGCGCTAATACCCCTCCCCCTAAACCAAGAAACGCAAGATTAAATGTCTGCTTAAGGCGCCTTCCCTTCCATCCGTACTGCAAGTATTGACCCGCTAGATCTGGAAGACCCCAGATAAAAGCTCCGGTAAACATATCCATAAGCACAGAAAAAGGCGAACCAATAACTGCGCCCTCTGGCAGTGCGCTCATTAT
>CAZOIE010000206.1:0-3939 GCA_964579905.1 uncultured Planctomycetia bacterium | reverse complement strand
GACAAGCGACAATACTCAAGAAGTTGCTAAAGATACAAAGTCATTAGCTGAAGATGAAAAGTCTTTAGCCGAAGATACAAAATAAGAGGAGCAAAATGGACTTAAAAAACTTAAGAAATCAGATTGATAAGATAGATCGCTCTATCCTTAAGCTTTTAAACGATCGTATTGATATAGCCCTTAAGATAAAAAAGCTTAAGCAAAAGCAGGGTATGGAGACCTATACCCCCGATAGAGAAAAGGTGCTTTTGTCTAATCTTACAAAGCTTAATAAGGGTTTACTGAAGTCTGAATCGGTAGTTAGTATTTATAGGGAGATTATGTCTGCAGCTTTGGCCGCACAGAATCCCTTGAAGATAGCCTATCTTGGTCCAGCGGCAACGTTCACACACCTAGCCTCGCTTAAGAAATTCGGTAGCTCGGTTAGGCATATTCCAGCAGATAGTATATCGGATGTATTTAGAGAAATAGAGAAAGGTCGTGTGGATTACGGTGTTGTTCCTATTGAAAATTCTATAGAAGGAGCTGTAAACCATACGCTTGATGTGTTCATCGATTCAGAACTTAAGATATGCTCTGAGGTTATGTTGACCATATCGCATACGCTACTCTCAAGAAGTCCGATGAAGAAGATAAAGAAGATTTATTCAAACCCACAGGTGTTCGGACAATGCCGTAATTGGCTGAAAAGCCATTTGTCAAATGTTGAGTATATCGAGGTATCCAGTACTGCAAGGGCAGCTGAGCTAGCTTCAAAGGATAAGTCTGCAAGTGCAATAGCAAGTACTATAGCCTCAAAGATATATAACCTTAAGGTTATAGCCGAGAGAATAGAGGACTATGCTGATAACGTTACCAGGTTCCTCGTTATCGGAAACTCTATTCCAAAACCGACGAGAAGTGACAAGACCTCTATCATGTTCTCCATGAAAGATAGGGTTGGCGCACTTCATGATATGTTAGATTCATTCAAGAAGAACAAAATAAATCTTACTAAGATTGAATCAAGGCCATCTAAGAGGAAGGCATGGGAGTATTACTTCTATGTTGATTTCTTGGGGCATATATCAAAAAAGAGTGTTAAAAAAGCGATTGATGAATTAGCAAAGGATTGTGAGCTTCTTAAGATATTGGGCTCATATCCTATCAGTGAATAAGTATGGATGTTAAACCAAGAAAAGTTTTACACAACATAAAACACTATAAACCAGGTAAGCCTCAAGATGAGCTTAAGAGAGAGCTTGGTATAGGTAATCCCATAAAGCTTGCCTCAAACGAGAACCCGCTAGGCACTTCCAAAAAGGCAGCCGTTGCTATAAGGAAGGCGATAAAGAATCTAAATCGTTATCCCGATGCGGACTGCTTTATCCTAAAAAGAGCCATTTCCAATAAGCTTGATGTTGAAAAAGACTCTATAATATTGGGCAATGGCTCAGATGAGATAATAGTGCTTACTTTGAGGGCTTTTGTCGAGGAGGGCGATGAGGTTATAGTTGCCTTTCCAACGTTCTTGATATTTGAGATACAGTCTATAGCAACTGGGGCAAATGTCATAAAGGTCCCTCTTAAGGATTTTAGATATGATCTTAATGCGATGCTATCTAAGGTTTCTGAAAAAACAAAGGTAATCTTTATAGCAAACCCGGATAACCCTACAGGTACCTATGTTAATAAAGAAGAGCTTGATAGTTTTATAAAGGCGGTACCCAAGGATGTTATTGTTTATCTTGATGAGGCATACTTTGAGTTTGCTTCGCAGGGCGATTTCCCAGATAGCCTTGATATTGTGCGAAAATACAGCAATGTTGTAGTTACAAGGACCTTCTCAAAGATCTATGGCCTTGCAGGTTTAAGGGTAGGCTATGGTGTATCAAATCCAGAGATTATTGGCTGTCTAAATAAAATGAGAGAGCCGTTTAATGTTAATTCACTTGCACAGGTGGCAGCGCGAGCAGTATTAAAAGATAGTAAGTTTGTTGAGCGTACAAGGCAGCTTATAGACCAAGAGAAGCAGCTTTTTTATGATGAGCTTAATTCATTAGGGTTAAAATATGTACCCTCTGCAACCAACTTTGTTTTGGTTGATACAGGCTTCGATGGTGTTTTGGTATATAAGGAGTTGCTGGAGAGAGGTGTTATAGTAAGGGATATGAAGCCATACTCGCTGGATAATTTTATAAGGGTTACAATAGGTAAGTTACAAGAGAATAAAAGGTTCATAAGGGTGTTTAAAGAGGTATTGAATAATTTAAATGAAGGAGAGAAATAGAAGATGATATTGGTACTTCGTCCGGATGCTTCAGAGGCCCAGATAAAGCATATCATTGAGAAGGTGGAAGCGCTCGGCCTTAATGTTATGGTATCCAAGGGTGTTGAAAGGACTATAATCGGCGTGATAGGTGAAGAGGATATTTTAAGGGTTCAGCCCCTTGAGGTGTACCCCGGCGTTGAAAAAGTTATGCCAGTCCTAGCACCGTATAAGCTTGTTTCAAGGGATTTTAAGCCCGAGGATACCGTTATTGACCTAGGAAGTAATGTAAAGATAGGCTCTAGAAGAATAGTTGTTATGGCAGGGCCGTGCTCTGTTGAAAACTATGATTTGCTGCTTGAGATAGCAGAAGCCGTAAAAAAGCAGGGTGCAACTGTTCTTAGAGGTGGAGCCTTTAAGCCAAGGACATCTCCTTATAGCTTTCAAGGCTTGGGAGAAGAGGGGCTTAAGATGCTTAAAGATGTTAGGGAAAAAACAGGCCTTCTGATTGTTACCGAGCTTATGGATCTTAGGGACTTGGAGCTTGTATTAAAGTATGCCGATATAATACAGATAGGTGCCAGGAATATGCAGAACTTTGATCTCTTAAAGGAGGTAGGCGCTGTTAAAAAGCCCGTACTTCTTAAAAGGGGTATGATGGCTACTATAAAGGAATTTTTGATGTCGGCGGAGTATATTCTGGCAAATGGAAACTTCAACGTAATCCTATGTGAAAGAGGAATTAGAACATTTGAGGATTATACAAGGAATACCCTTGATCTGTCAGCGGTGCCTATCATTAAAAGCCTTAGCCACCTACCCATAATCGTTGACCCTAGCCATGGGACAGGTAAGAGGGAGCTTATTGAGCCCATGACAAAGGCGGCTATTGTAGCCGGCTGTGATGGTCTTTTGGTTGAGGTACATTCAAGGCCTGAAGAGGCATACTCAGACGGGGTACAATCACTTCTGCCTGAGAAATTTGCTCAGTTGATGTCTGAGGTTAAAAAACTATGCCCTATTGTTGAAAGGGATATTTAAAGATATGATTCGAAATAAAAATATTTGCATAATAGGCGTTGGTCTTATAGGAGGCTCTCTTGGGCTTGCGCTAAAGAAACGAGAACTCGCAAAGAAGATAATAGGCTTTGGGAGAACTATTTCAAAGTTAAAGGCTGCTGTGCGCCTGGGTGCTATTGATGAATTTAGTCTTGATTTAAAAGAGGCGGTATGTGGCTCTGACATAATTGTAATAGCAACACCGGTTGGAAAGATAGTGGAGTTTGCGGGCAAGGTCTTTAAGGCAGTAAAACCAGGGGCTATAGTAATAGATGCAGGAAGCTCCAACTGCGATATAATTAATATGTTAGAGAAGATTATTCCAAAAGCTATAAGCTTTGTAGGGTGTCATCCATTGGCTGGATCTGAGAAGTCTGGCGTGAGGAACTCTAAAAAGAATTTATTTGATGATTCACAGTGCATAATAACCCCAACGTCCAAGACCAGTAAGGCTGCTGTAAAGGTAGCCTCTAATATTTGGCGCAGTGCAGGGTGTGAGGTAGTGGTTATGTCAGCTTCTAAACACGATAAGATTCTATCAGCTATTAGCCATCTGCCACATATAATAAGCGTTGCCCTTGTTCATGCGGTTAGTAAGGATGATTTTAAGTTTGCAGCAAGCGGATTAAGGG
>CAZOIE010000205.1:0-3945 GCA_964579905.1 uncultured Planctomycetia bacterium | reverse complement strand
GTACTGTTAAGGGTGATGTTGTTGATATAAGGGCATTGTGTACAACATTGCTTGAGATAGGCGAATGGGTGCAGGAGGAGCAGTCAACAGGAAGAATCGTACAGGTCCCTAACCACCTTATCTTGAGACAACCATTTTATAATTATACAAAGGGGTTTGATTTTATATGGAATGAGCTAAAACTAACAATCACCTTTGAGAGTGATTATAAGAAGGCAAAGGAGATTTGTCAGGGGCACCTGGATAAGTTTCATAAGAGCTGGGCCAAGGACTTGGATAAGAAGATAAAACGGGCACAGAACATATATGCTATTTACTATGATAAGCTAACCCCCATCGTATATGTCAAAATAGTTGATAGTGGAGTCCTTTTGAGCCTTAGGTATCTTGTTGAACCTCATAAGAGAAGATACTCTGAACATCTTTTAAATGAAAGTATATTAGATGAGTTTGCAAAGGCCAATGATATCAATTTTGCATATACAACATATAGGATTACAAAACACCAAGAAATTACTTGACAATTTAGACAATATTTAGTATCCTTACAAAACAGTCGAAGGAGGGATGCAAAAAGTGGGTAACTAGCCCACTTTTTTTATTCTAAACTTATAAATGGTTGTAAATGCTATGGATACGACACAGGCCCTACAAAAAGTCAAAGATTTACTTGTGCCTTTTCTTAAAGAGCGGGATGTTGTTTTGGTTGATCTATCGCTTAAGAATAAAGGTGGGGTTTTAAATTTAGTTTTACTAGCGGATAAATCAGGCGGTATAAGTATTAGTGAGTGCGCCCAATTAAATACTGATATTGGTAATTTATTAGATAAAGAAGAAGTTATAGATAAGCATTATGTACTTGAGGTATCTTCACCAGGCTTAGATAGACTCCTTGTAAGCGATATGGATTTTAAAAGGACACAAGGTAATCTTGTAAGAATAGTTACCTCTGAAAATATCGCAGGAACAAATGTGCTGGTAGGTATCTTGCGAGATTTTGATTCTGAAAATCTTAATATAGCCCTTAAGAATAAAGATGAAGAACTTATAGTGCCACGTAAGATTATTGCGAAGGCAAAGCGTGAAGTAACATTTTGAAATAAACCAAGACAACTAGCAAGGAATTTAAAATGAACGGTGAACTTCTAGCGGTTTTAGAGCATATCGAAAGAGACAGAGGAATAAGTAGAGATGTGTTGATTAGTGATGTAGAGATGGCTATTGCCTCTGCTGCTAAAAAGGCATATCCAGATAAGGAAGACCTGGTTGCCAAGGTAGACAGGGAGACCGGTGAGATACGTCTATTTTCAGATGATAAGGAAATCCCTATAACCCCCGGAGGGTTTGGTAGAATAGCTGCACAAACCGCCAAGCAGGTAATGATTCAGAAGCTCAGAGAAAGAGAGCGCGATGTCATATACGAGGAGTTCAAGGAAAAGATAGGTGATATCGTAGGTGGTGGAGTGCACAGGTTTGATAAGCAAGGAATAATAATAGATCTTGGAAAGACTGAGGCCATACTTCCAAGAAGCGAGCAATCACCCAAGGAGAGATTCAGGCAGGGAAATCATATTAGATCATATGTGGTTGATGTTAAAAAGGGTCCAAGGGGGACACAGATTATTCTTTCAAGGGTCCATTCCGGTTTTGTAAGAAGATTGTTTGAGCTGGAGGTTCCTGAAATACTGGATGGTTTGGTTGAAATAAAGTCTATCTCCCGTGAGCCCGGAAGCTGTACCAAGATAGCGGTGTATTCCAAGGATGAGAAGATTGACTGCGTAGGTTCATGTGTAGGTATGAGGGGATTAAGGGTAAAGAATATTGTAAGGGAGCTTGATGGAGAGAAAGTTGATATCGTTAGATATTCAGAAGATCCTGAAGAGTTTATAAGGGCAGCGATGGGTCCAGCCAAGATTGCTAGTATAAACTTGGATAAGGAGAATAATAAGGCAGAGGTTGTAGCCGAAGATGATCAGCTCTCTCTTGCCATAGGAAAGCGCGGACAGAATGTAAGGCTTGCCTCAAGGCTTACTGGTTGGGATATCGATATCAGAGGGAAATCCGATGAGCCTAAGTCTAAGGAAAAGACAGAAGATGATATTTTAAAGATAGCTGGCGTAGGTGCTACCTTAGCAGAGTCATTAAAGAAAAGCGGCTATGATTCCATTAGTAAAATAGCTTCTCTGACCATGGAGGAGTTGACAAAGGTACCAGGTGCCGGTAAGAAGACAGCTGAGAAAATTTTGAAATCGGCAAAGGAACTGGCAAAATCATAGGAAAAAACAATATAAGGATATTTTATGAGAGTTCATGAACTGGCAAAAGAGCTTAATATCTCAAGCAAGGACCTAATAGCACACCTCAAAAAACTGAAGGTTAGTGTTAAGGGTCATATGAGCGCTTTGGATGCTGAGACTATAGAGCTTGTGAAGCATGAATTAAAAGCAGAAACTAAACAACCTAGCGGTCACAAGCCTAAAACTAAGCCCTCTAGTACCCAGAAGGGTGCTAAAGAGGACAAGCATCCTAGCGGGCACAAGCCAAAACCTAAACCCTCTCGCACCCTAATACCCTCACGGGCACAGGCGGGCACAAGCGAAGACAGGTCAAAGGCTGAGGAAGTTCCTAAGGTTGAAGAGGAAGTGAAAGCCGAGGTTGAATCAGAAAAGGTTGAAGAGCCAAAGCCAGAGAAGTTATTAAAGCTTAGGTTTCCAGTATCCGTAAAAGAGCTTTCAGCAAAGCTTTCTCTGAAGCCGAATGAACTTATTAAGATTCTCATTAAACATAATATTTTTGCCAATATAAATCAGATGCTTGGTGAAGAGATGGTTGCTGAGGTAGCTAAGGAATTCGGTTTTGGTGTAGAGCAGCTTCCAACAGAGGAAGAAGAGATTATCGAGTCCTTCAATAAGGAAGATGATCCTTCGCAATTGGTCCCCAGAGCCCCTATAGTTACGCTTATGGGGCATGTTGACCATGGAAAGACTTCTTTATTGGATGTTATTAGAGAGACAAATATTACCGAGAAAGAAGCCGGTGGTATTACACAGCATATAGGAGCTTATGAGGTTGTTATTGAAAAAGGACATATAACATTTTTGGATACACCTGGTCATGAGGCGTTTACAGCGATGCGTGCTCGGGGTGCAAATGTTACCGATATAGTAATCTTGATTGTAGCAGCGGATGATGGAATAATGCCGCAGACTGTAGAGGCAATTGATCACGCAAGGGAAGCGGGCGTGCCTATAGTTGTTGCGATAAATAAGATAGATAGGCCTAATGCGGATGTGGACAGGGTTAAGAAGCAGTTGGGGGAATATGACCTTACCAGTGAGGATTGGGGCGGAAAGACTATAGTATGTGGTGTATCTGCTAAGACAAAAGAAGGTGTGAAACATCTACTTGAGATGTTATTACTTGAGGCAGAGTTATTAGAGTTAAAGGCAAATCCCTCAAGAAAGGCAGATGGAATTGTTGTTGAGGCAGAATTATCAAAGGGTGGTGGTCCTGTAGCAAGGGTCATTGTTCGAAACGGTACCTTAAAAGTAGGTGATGTTATTATCTGCGGAAGCTGCTTTGGTAAAATCCGTGCCATGATAGATAGTAAGGGTCATAGAGTGAAAGAGGCACCCCCATCGATGCCGGTTGAGATACAAGGTCTTTCAGGTATGGTGCAGGCAGGTGAGGTCTTTTATGTCATTGAAGATGAGAAAAAGGCCCGCGAGATTGCCAGTTCAAGATTAGAAAAAATAAGAGGTAAGGATGCAGCTCCTCTTAAGAAAATGACTCTTGAAGAACTATATGAACAAGTAAAGGAAGGTATTGTAAAGGAATTAAAGCTTGTCATTAAGTCAGATGTACAGGGCTCACTAGGTGCTCTACAGGACTCTCTTCTTAAGATACCCTCAAAAAACGTTCAGCTTAAGATAATACATTCGGGGG
>CAZOIE010000204.1:0-3946 GCA_964579905.1 uncultured Planctomycetia bacterium | reverse complement strand
TGCACCAACGATTCAGCATTCTCAAGAGTAACAGGATCACCTGGTCTTATTCTTTTAAATAGATCAATAACAGCTTCATCGCGTGATTTCGTGCGATCTCTTTGAAGAGTATTTATAATTTCATTGGACTCTACTTCAAAAACCTCTATCCTCTTGACATTTTTCTCAAGAAGTGAGTCAAAAATTTCCTTTGTGATTCTGTGGCAACCCGGTGCAATTACATAGCTACTTTTCTCATCAATAACATCCTTGGCTAACACCTTACCAGAAACATCATCGAAATTTGGACGATTAGACAAATTAACCTTTGACTTCTTATAAAACTGCTCAAGTATCTCTTCATTTGAAGTATAACCTAAAACCTTGAGGAGAGTTGTTATAAGTAATCTTCTATGCCGATCTACAAAAGCATAAATGATATCAGATATATCGGTCTCTAGTTCGATCCATGCGCCCCTATATGGAATAACTCTAGCTGAGAAAAGCTTTTTACCGCTAGGATGAACCATTTCTTCAAAGGAAACACCAGGCGATCGGTGCAACTGACTAACTACAACTCGCTCATCACCATTTATTATAAACGTTCCTATGTCGGTCATAAGAGGTAGATCACACAGATAAACGTCTTGTTCTTTTGTATCCTTTTGCGTAATCAAACGTAACCTTACCTTAAGTGGTGCAGCATAGGTCATACCTCTTGTACGGCACTCACCAATATCGTATTTTGGCTTTCCAAGAGTATAGCTAATAAACTCAAGCTTTGATGCCTTATCGAAACTTTCTATAGGGAAAATTTCATTAAATACAGCTTGCAAGCCATATTTTTTTCTTTTGTAAGGCTTAACAAACTGCTGCAAAAAGCTCTCATAGGAACCCTTTTGGACCTCTATTAGATCTGGAAAGTCCAAAACAGCGGGTATTTTCCCGTAGTCTTTTCTATCAAGCAATCTTTGTATCCTGCTTGTTGTTACCATATTATTCTCCTAAAATATGTAAACCACCAGTAACCATAGTTAAGTCAAAATACTAATTAAGCTCTACCTTTGCACCAACCGCTTCAAGCTTTGCCTTTATGCTATCTGCTTCTTCCTTAGTCGCTCCCTCTTTGACAGGCTTAGGTGCGGACTCAACTAAGTCCTTGGCTTCCTTTAGACCTAAATTGGTAACTGCTCTTATTTCCTTAATAACCTGTATCTTCTGGGCACCAATTTCAGCAAGAGTAACCGTAAAGGATGTCTTTTCCTCTGCTGGTGCTGCACCAGCAGCTTGTGCTCCAGGGGCTGCAATTGCGCCAGCAACGGCAACTTGAGCAGAAACGCCAAATTTATCTTCGAGAGATTTTACTAAAGTCGAGAGTTCCAAAACAGATAACTCCTCTATCGACTTTATCATATCCTCTAACTTCTTAGATGTTTGAGGTTTTGCCTCGGTCTTTTGTTCAACTTTCTCTTCTGACATTATACTATCCTCCCTATTTAATTTGAGTTTGATTTCTTCTTTTCTATTTGCGATACACAAACTACAAGGCCTCTTAATAGGCCGCTCAACACACCATACAATCCATTTATTGGACTATTTAACGATCCCAGTAATTTAACAACAACCGCTTCCTTTGAGGAAAGCTTAGATATTTCCTTGATTGAGTCAACACTCTGTACTTCTCCATCAACCCAACCACCCAATACAACAAAAGCTTCATTTTCACCTGAAAAATTCATAAATATCTTGGAAACCCCGATAGGGTCATTACCACTAAAACCTATACCAACGGTTCCGGATAGAATATTTCCAAGTTCCTCCATCCTTAGGTTCTTCAAGGCACGCCTAGCTAATGAATTTTTAACAACTACATATTTTGCAGAATGTTTCTTCAGGTCACCTCGTAACTCCTCCAATTTTGCCATACTAAGTTTGGAAAAGTTGGTTATTATGAGGGTTTTTCCTTCCTCAATAACCTTGGTGATTTCCTTTACCATTAATTCTTTTTCAAAACTCGGCATTGTTCTAATCCTTAATCAATATTAAGTTGACTCAAATCTATCTTGATTCCTGGTCCCATTGTAGTAGAAAGGTAAATACTTTTTACAAATTTAGTCTTTAAGCTAGCGGGCTTGGAGTTTGAAATCGCATCTATAATCGATTTAACATTCTCAGTCAATTTTTGCTGATCAAAAGATATCTTGCCAATTCCTATATGAACATTTGCTTGCTTATCCATCTTAAATTCAACTTTTCCGCCCTTAATATCTGAAATTGCTTGCTTTACATCATTGCTTACGGTCCCAGTTTTTGGGTTTGGCATAAGCCCTCTTGGTCCTAAAATCTTACCTAGCTTACCCACATCCTTCATCATCTCAGGAGTACTGATAGCAACATCAAAATCAAGCCAACCCGAACTAACCTTTTCAACGAGATCCAAATCACCTACAAAATCAGCACCTGCCTCTTGGGCAAATTTGACCATCTCACCTTTACAGAAAACTACAATCCTCTTCTTCTTTCCTGTCCCATGGGGAAGTACAGCAGATCCTCTGACCATCTGATCTGACTGGCGCGGACTAACACCCAGCTTAATATTAATATCAACTGTCTCATCAAATTTGACTTGTGGTACCTTCTTTAACATAGTAATAGCTTCTTCTATACTATATGTTTTGCTGATATCACAATTTTTTACAATTTCTTTTTTTCTTTTAGTAGTTACAGTCATTTTTCTCTCAATATTTAGGTTATGATAATACCCATGCTTCTTGCGGTTCCTTCAACAATCCTCATCGCCTCTTCTATCTCAGTAGTATTCAAATCTTTAATCTTTTCCTTTGCTATCTCTTCAAGCTGGGCTCTTGTAATGCTACCCGCTGTCTCTTTTGGTGTGTTCCCAGATGCCTTGGCGATCCCACATGCTCTTTTAAGCAAAATAGAACAAGGTGGACTCTTTACTATAAATGAAAATGTTTTACCTTCATAAACCGTTATAACTACAGGGAGTATTAGCCCCGCCCTATCCTTGGTCTGATCGTTAAAAGCCTTACAAAACTCCATTATGTTTAGGCCATGCTGACCTAATGCTGGACCAACTGGAGGTGCAGGATTTGCTTGACCAGCTGGAACATGTAATTTTATTTGTCCGATTGCTTTTTTTGCCATCTATACTTTCTCAACCTGCCAAAATTCTAGTTCAACGGGAGAGGTTCTTCCAAAGATAGCAACTGAAACCTTTAGCTTCCCTTTATTTGGATTTACCTCTTCAACAACTCCATTAAAATTAGTAAACGGGCCTTCGATAACCTTAACAGCCTCTCCCTTCTCAAAAATTACCTTTGGTGTTGGCTTTTCCTTCTTTTCTTCACTTTGCTTCAACACATTTAAAATCTCGTCATCATGCAGTGGTACAGGTTTTGCTCCAGAAGAGATAAAACCGGTAATTCCCGGTACCTTTCTCATGAAATACCAGCTATCGTCATTAAGCTCCATTTCAATTAGGACATAACCTGGAAAAAACTTTCTTTGTGAAATTTTTTTCTTTCCACCCTTTACTTCAGAAATCTTCTCTGTTGGAACAAGTATTTGTCCTATCAATTCTTTCATAGGGCCATCGGTTATTCTCTTTTCAATAGTTTGCTTTACTTTATCTTCTTGCCCTGTAAGCGTATGGACTACATACCACTTCTTTGCCATTTCAAAAAGCCTTAAAAATTAATGTGATTAGCGTAGAAAGGAAAGCATCTGCTAACCCTACAAATGTTGCTAATACTGCTATGGCAACTATGACAACTGCTGTTGAACCAATGAGCTCTTCTTTCGTTGACCATGTTACCTTTTTGAACTCCAGTTTAACCTCATTAAAGAAAGTAATAACTCTTTTAATCATATTAGCTATGTTAACCTCTCAAAACAAACGCGACGAGAAGGAGTTCAACTCTCAACTCTCACCTCATCGCGCCTG
>CAZOIE010000203.1:0-3983 GCA_964579905.1 uncultured Planctomycetia bacterium | reverse complement strand
GTTAATTTAAAAAGAGCAGATTATTCCCTTGCAAGATCATTTAAACATAGCTTGATGTGGATATTGACAGGTGGTACCAGCGTATGTAATGTTCAACCGATAGAGGAGCATGTTGCCGGTTCTTTATTGTATTTGGCAAAAGCCGATAGCAAGGTTAAATCTTCCCTTAAAGGGGATTTTAATATTGAAGATGGAAAGGCCTTCATTTACTACAGGCCCTATAATAAGAACTTAAATTTAAGAGTGGAGCTTAGAGAAGAGCTGAAGGGCTTTGAGGCTTCATCAGAGAATGCCTCCAAAAGCCTGATATATAGACATGAATGGGAAAATGAAGGTAATAATCCTAAAAGAGTTAAAAGGGAGATTACAAAGATTAGAGATGCCATTGCATTTTTGGCCATGAAGGTATCAGATGGTGAAATAATAGAGCAAGTAAAAGATCTTAATGTTGTGATTGTTGAATCTACCGACGAGGCAAAGGAAGCTTTCACTTATTACGGGTTTGACGGCGTATTTTTTGTAGATTTTCTTAAAGGTATCCTCTATATAGATAAGGATTTCTTTAATATGATAGGTGGTAATATAGAAACCATTGCAACTATTTTAGGGAAATCTGCCTATCTTATTCAATATTTGAATGACTATCAAGCTGATGATCCTTCAGCGTTTATTGGCAAAAATGTTTTGAATGTCTGCAAAAGAGGTATGGAGGTCATGGAAAAAAGCATAGATGCCAGGCATGATGATAACATAGGTAGATTTTTGGTAATAAGGGCAAGAGAGCAAAAAAGGCGTCTCGAACGTCTTATAGATTGGCTACCTGAGAGAATAAGACCTTTTGCAAGAAAACTATTAGTTTTGCATGATAGCACTATACTAAATCTTCGCGATTATATAAACAATATACTCATAGAACTGGTTTTTAGTAAGAGGAATTTGGAGTTTATTCTTAAGGGACTAGGAGAAATCAATTTAGCAACCATTCCATTTACAACAGTGAAGAAAATGAGGAGTGAGTATCCTGAAATTACCGTAGATTCAAACGAACTTAAGTTAAATACTTTGAGGCTGTTGGTGTTATGGTTTAGGCTCTATATAATAGTTTTCTTGTTAAAAGGAGCTGAGTATCTTGGTAATAGGGGAAAGGCTAAAGACGGTGAAATAAGGAATGCAATATTGGCCAATACAACTAGTCAAGCAGTCGGTAAGCTGCTTAGGTCATTGGAAGGTCTGCTTGATTGGAGGAAGCTTGAGGATCCACATTCAGCTGTTATTAATGTCCAGAGACATTTAATACGGCTTAATAGCATATATAAGCATTTGAGATTTTTCCGTGATGTGCGTAGTGTCTTATCAAAACACGAAACCTTGAAATTTGGGAAAAATATTCATCTAAGATATGAAAACTATGAAAGGCGAACAGGAGGCGATATCTATGAATTTACAGTTGATGATGATACTATACATATAAATAAAGTGATTGATGTGATAGAGAAAGCGATTAATAAGCATACGGATTATTATCATACGTTGGAGTTTGTAGGATTTGTTAGGGGTGTTCCTACATATAAGCTAAGGGGAGAACAGAAATTTTTCAAGATAAAGGGTTGTGATGTGGGGCATAATTTAGGTGTCATGATGATTAATTGGCGCGTCAGGGAATTTAGAAGGGCTCAACAGTATTTTCCTGAGAGAGAAATAAGAAGAAGGTTTATCTTTGATTCTATAGAAGATACGATTAGAGAAAGGAAAAGAACATTGATTGCTGAACTGGAAGCAGTAGATACTTTGGGCATTATACAGCATGATGATAGAATGCTTGAATCGGACTTGCTTATTAGTCGTCTCAGAGCTATCGAGTCTACAGTGGACAGATTGTTTAAATTAAAGGAATTTAGAAAACTTGATGAGGCCATAGATTTTGTTCTTGCAGTTACCGAGACTGAAAGCACGGTAGAGCTTTTGGAGAATATATTCTTCCAAGCGATGTCTCCGCATAAGCCAAGGATAAGAAGCTATAAAGATACTACATCCGACATCTTAGATCTTGACTTAGCCGGATTGATAAAAGAGGCAGTCTTCATTCTTGAGCAGATTCCAGGTAAAGCCTTCTTGAGAGATGAAAACGAGGATAGGTCTATTTATAAGCAGGAAGCTATAATATTGCTAAAAAGAGCACTTTTATTTAGAAGTAGCGAAAATCAAATGATATTGGAGCCGGCGATAGAAGAGGCGCTTATAAATGTCTGGGCCAGAGTGAAAAAAACAAACACCCATAGCCATACAATAGCAGGGTCGGTTGATCCAGAGCTTCTGTTTATTTGCTTCTTAAAGAGCAAAGAGGCAAGGAAGAATTTTGTCGAAACAATGATATTAAACGGGAAAGAAGTTTTTAAAGATGAGAGCATGTCTTTTAGGAATATTCAGGAAGCCTTTTTAGAGATAGATGATGATGAAATTTTAGTCTCAATTACATTTCCTTATTTATTTGATCCTGATTTTCAGGAGTATTTGAATGGGATTTTTGGTGTTGATAAATCTCTAGAGTTGGAACCACTAACTTTACATTCCTATATACGTAAGGCACTCCCTGGTATTAAGGCCAAGATAGAAGCTCTTACATACGAAGAGGCATTGAAACACCCTGTGCTGGACGCATGGATGGAGACCCTGTTTGGTTATGAATTTGGAATAAGCATAGAATTATTGAATAATATGAAGAATGTTGTATATGGTATAGATTTAGACACCTTAAGAAGAGAAGGCCTAAAAGACAAAATGGCTACTGATGCATGGAATCATTTCACAAAGGTTTTTGATAGAATGCGCTCTTTAATTGAATATAAGCCCCCATTGGCCAAAGCTGAAATCTCCGATTATCTATACAAATTCGAGCCTGTAAGGTGTGTTTTAGAGAGTGATTTAAAAGAAGAGGCCATGCGTATTTTTATAGAGGATCTCGCGATTAGATCCTTCAGGGAAGATGGTGTAGTTTTACTTGAACTTATGAGTGAAAGCATAGCTCCTATGGCAAGGGTGTTTAAGCGTGTAGGGGATGTTAAGAGAGTTCATCGTAAGCGAAAAGACACAGCGGTCAATGAACTTGAAGCTAAATTAGGGCCTATGGTTAGTGCTCTTATTGAGGCCGAAGAGGAGCTTGAGAGAGAGATTGTAACAGGTGTAGGTCTGGTTATACGTAAAGAGGATTATTTAAATCTGGGAGCCGATGTAAAAGCCTTACTTTTAGAGAAAACACGTGAAAAAGCATCGAAGCGCCAGGCAAAAACGCTCTTAAGATATGTACGTGAATACAGGGTGGAAACGCAGATTTCAGAGAGAGATTTCATGGATATTCTAGGCCCTGATTTTAGGTTATTTATAGAAATGGATATAGTTGATGCAGCCAAAAAAGTAAAGACCGATAAAAGAATTCGGGAGAGATTAGAAAATATATATGTACGCCTTGAGATATCAAAGGAGGTACAAAAGGCGGTTGAAGTGCAGGTAGACGGAGTGATTGAATTGAAAAAGAGGTGGGAAGAGACTATGCCTGAGTTTGCCAACCGCCTTGTATCGATAGTTATTTTAGGAGATGAGGAAAACTTTAATGCCTGGACACATAGGAGGGCGCTTACAAGAGCAAGGCAAAATGGTTTTAAAATCGTTTCACATATGGGCAATAATATTGATTCTATACCCAAAGCATATCGTGCAATCAGCAATATAAAGTATGCCGCTACTTTAGACGATGAAACGGGCTATGGTGTAGACAGGATAGGCCATGCCCTGGCTGCTACCTTAGATCCAGAGACCTTATTCAGCAACCCTTTGCCCATAAAAATAAATGATTTTCATCAAAGACAAATGGAGGTATTGGGATTGATTATAGAGAGCAAAGTTCCTATTTCGAAATGTCTTGCGTTTAACAGTATTCTGAAAAACATTCATCCATTAGATGACTATAGACAAATAGATTTCTTGTT
>CAZOIE010000202.1:0-3987 GCA_964579905.1 uncultured Planctomycetia bacterium | reverse complement strand
CTTTATTTTAAAGGACGGTTGTTTGATTTTCTCGTCTCAAAAGCCCTATTCGCTTCTAGGCAAAAGAGCCCCATATACAGAGTGGCGGAGAGAGGAGGATTCGAACCCCCGAGAGCCTTGCAGCCCTAACGGTTTTCAAGACCGCCGCATTCATCCACTCTGCCATCTCTCCGCTATGACTTTCCTATTATAAACAATTGCTTAAAAGCAGCAACATAAAAATCACGTGTTAAGTAATAAGCTGTTTTTATAAACTCAATAAATGACAGCTTTTCTTTAAAGACAAACATAAGTATCAGGACAACAACGCATATATTAATTATATAAATTAATGAAAAAGAAAACAAATACCCTGTCTTTACAAGATCCGGCTGCTTCGTCTTCAAAAAATCCACCGTCATCGTAATATGAAATGCAAGCGTAAACGCAATCAGAAATACAAAGTAGTGCATGTATTGAGACAGGTTATAAAACAAGCTTATAAGCAGGAATGCCACAAATAAAAATACTGTATATGTCGGTATAAAATAAGGAAACAGCGATATAATAAAGTTCGATTTTGTTGCCTCTACAGAGCCTCCCTCCTTGGATACCTTAAAGCCCTTTACCTTACCGCCAAAGAACCATACCGGTATTGCATGCATAAACTCATGTCCAAACACATATATGCGCATTGGCTTTAAGAACAGGCTGTGCAAGATAAGATAGGACACCGCCCCTATTAAAAAATAAACCTGATTTGGAAGAAGGGTCTCTATGCCATCAAGCTGTTTATAAAGGGAGACCGTAAGATAAAAACAAAAAGGCAGGAGTAAAACACCAAGAACAAGTTTAAAATTCCTTACTATCATCTATTTAATCAGCCGTTATTTTCTTTAGTTTATCCATGTAGGGCCTTAAGACCTTTGGTATAATTACGCTTCCGTCTTCTTGTTGGTAATTCTCAAGTATGGCTATAACGATCCTTGCAAGGGCTACGCCCGAACCATTAAGCGTATGTATATGCTCTGTTTTATACTTATTGCTTTCCAGTTTTTTCTTGTACTTGATATTTGCCCTTCTTGCCTGAAAATCTTCGAAGTTTGAACAGCTTGATACTTCTAACCAATTCTCAATGCCCGGTGCCCATGCCTCTATATCATAGCACTTGGCTGCAGCAAAGCTAATATCGCCTGTTGCTAACATTACAACCCTGTATGGAAGTTCCAAAAGCTTTAATATGGTCTCAGCATTACCCAGGAGCTTTTCAAGCTCATCGTATGAGTTTTCAGGCTTTACAAACTTAACAAGCTCAACCTTGTCAAACTGGTGCACCCTTGTTAAGCCCTTGGTATCCTTACCATATGAACCAGCTTCTCTTCTAAAGCATGCAGAATAAGCGGTATAATAAATAGGAAGATCATCTTCATTAAATGTCTCATCCCTGTGTATATTGGTAACAGGTACCTCAGCCGTGGGTATTAGGAAATAATCATCGTCCTTTAAACGATACATATCCTCTTCAAGCTTTGGGAGCTGTCCTGTTCCTGTCATACTCGCCCTGTTAACCAAAAATGGCGGGGATATCTCTTTATAGCCATGCTTCTTTGTCTGAATATCCAACATAAAGTTTATAAGCGCTCTTTCAAGCCTGGCACCAAGCTTTTTAAAGAGGACAAAGTTTGAGCCCGATATCTTTGTAGCCCTTGGAAAATCGATAATATCCAAAAGTTCACATATCTGACTATGGTCACGGGGCTTGAAGCCAAATTCCTTCATCTTGCCCCATTCTCTTACTACCTTATTTGAGCGATTATCAGGACCAATGGGTATGCTAGAATGGGGTATATTTGGGATTATATATAAAATATCGGTTAATTTTTGATTAATTTCCTCCACTTTCTTGTCTATTTCGCCTATTTTTTGGGAATTGACCTTCATATCTGCTATTAAATTCCCAGCATCCTGCTTTTCCTTGAGAAGTTTGGCTATTTCTCCCGAAACAACGTTCTTTTTATTCTTAAGTTGCTCCACTTCTACGATAAGAGCACGCCTTTCTGAATCAAGTTTTATGGCAAGATCAACGTCTGCGCTCATGCCCCTATCCTTTATAGCCTTCTTGACTATATCCGGATTTTCCCTAATGAATTTAATATCCAGCACTTTAACCTCGCTTTATTTGTATAATTATCTCATATGGGGACTTTCAGCCCTTAACAACCCCTAGCGGCTTTAACCTGCATACCCTCTTGGATATGCCTGCCTCATGAACAACATCAACAACATCTGTAACGTTCTTATAGGCCTCCGGCGCCTCCTCAGAAAGGGTATGTCTTCCCTTTGCCATTACGTATACACCCTTATCCATAAGCTCTCTGTGAATGGCGCGGCCTTTACAAGCTCTTATGGCTGCAGCACGCGAAAGGCACCTTCCAGCGCCGTGGGCTGTTGAGCCAAAGGTCTCATCCATAGCCTTCTTGGTTCCAAGCAAAAGGTATGAATACCTACCCATATCACCCGGTATAATAACCGGCTGACCTATTTTCTTGTATCTTGATGGAAGCTCAGGATGCTCTGGACCAAACGCCCTGGTTGCGCCCTTTCTATGGACACATAGCTTCTTATCTTTTCCATCAACATTATAGCTCTCTATCTTAGCTATATTGTGTGCAACATCATATATCAAATTCATGCCAAGAGACTGCCAGCTATTAGAAAATACCTTCTCAAAAGTCTCCCTGGTTAAGTGCATAAGACACTGTCTGTTTGCCCATGCGTAATTAGCTGCACACCTCATTGCAGCCAAATACGACTTACCCTCCTCTGAGCCAACCGGAGCACACGCAAGCTGTCTATCAGGTACATCTATGCTATATTTTGAAAGACACCTTACCATAGTAGCAAGATAATCATCGCATACCTGATAACCGAGTCCACGGGACCCTGAGTGTATCATAACAGTAATCTGTCCTTTTGCAAGTCCAAAAATATTACAGGCTTCTTCGTCATAGATTTCATCAACAAGCTGAATCTCAAGAAAATGGTTCCCTGAGCCAAGGGTACCCGCTTGAGCCTTCCCCCTCTCATATGCACGCTTCGATACCTTGTCGGGATCAGCATCTTCAATCTGCCCCTTGCTCTCGGTGTTCTCCAGATCCTCAGCTGTTCCCAGGCCCCTTGATACGACAAATCGGGAGCCTTCAACAAGGAGTTTTCTTTGCTCCTTAATGGAGAACCTAATATTGCCTTTTGAACCTACGCCACAGGGCACATTATTAAACAACGTATTTACTATCTCCCTTAACCTCGGCTTTACATCATTTTCTGTAAGGGTAGTTCTAAGAAGCCTGACCCCGCAGTTTATATCATAACCAACGCCTCCTGGAGAGATAACCCCGCCCTCTTTTATATCTGTTGCGGCAACACCACCTATTGAAAACCCATACCCCCAGTGTATGTCCGGCATAGCGAGTGAATATTTGACTACACCAGGCAAGAACGCCACATTTGAAACCTGCTCAGGGGCTTTATCGTTTAATACACCATCTATAATTTTTTCAGAGGAATATATAATACCGGGCACACGCATACCCTGCTTATAGTTTTTGGGTATTCGCCACCTGTAATCATCTATTCTTTCTAATATCCCCTGCCAGGTATTTGTCATCTTATCCTGTAGTCTTTAAACATCAAATACTAAACTTGCTTTGTAAATATTACCTTCTTGTTTTATGCTTAAATCATGGTAGGTTATGGCCTTTATCTCTGTCTTTAATACATCCCTCGATTTTACTTTTTGACCTAAAGCTATCGACTCTATCTCTTTCTCGGTAAGCTTGGCTATCTTGAACTCCTTAAATACAATTTGTGTGGTATTACATTGAAACAACAATTCCTTAAGCCAATCATGTAGCAGCTCTTCGGTATTTGCAGATTTAATATTAATATTAAATTGTTCGGAATTTTCTACTTGGTCAAGGTCGGCTATTATATCAAACAATGAAAATG
>CAZOIE010000201.1:0-3992 GCA_964579905.1 uncultured Planctomycetia bacterium | reverse complement strand
GCACCTCTTTCACCTTTTTGACCACGAATTTCTTCTTTTCCGCCTCGTTTTCCATCACGTTTATCCCTTTTATTCTCACGTCTATCGCGTCTGTCTTCACGCCTGTCACGTTTATCTTCATGCCTATCGCTTCTATCCTCTTTACGATCACGAACGTCCTCTCTGCGATCTCGTCTGTCCTCTTTTCTGTCTCTACGATCTTCTCGTCTATCACGCTTGTCCTCTTTGCGATCACGGATATCTTCTTGCCTATCGAGAACATCTTCTCTTTTATCTCTTTTTATATTTTTATCAAGCTTTCTCATCTGCTTCTCAAGGCGTGCTTTTTCCCTCGGATCGGTCGTATTTGAATATTTCTCTTGTAAACTTTCCATACGATCAGCTTTGATTTTATCATCCTTCCTGTCTCTTATATCCTCTTTACGATCTTTAACATCCTCACGCCTATCACGCCTATCTTCTTTCCTGTCGCGGACATCCTCCTTACGATCCCTTTTATCCTCTCTCTTATCTCTTACATCCTCGCGACGATCTCGTCTATCCTCTTTCCTATCTTTTACGTCTTCACGACGATCCCTACGCTCTTCACCCATGGCTTCTTTTTCTTCTCTAATTTTCTCCCAACGTTCCTTCTGATGTTCACGTTTCTCCTTTATGTCTTCCTTTAACTCTTGGCGATATTCACGTAACTCCTGCATATCCTGCTGTTTCTGTTCAACATGCTGTTGGTGCAAGGCCTTAAGCTCATCTCTTAATTCTTTGACTTTATCACGATCTCCTGATTCTTTAGCGTCACGTATCTGCTGACGCAAATCTTTTTCAGCTGCACGAGCACTCTCAGCACTTTCTTTTATTTCTTGCTTCATCTCTTTTATTTGTTGCTTATCTTCTTTAATCTCTCCTTTAGTATGACCAGAGTCATCATCCTCAGAGAACACAGTATTGGCAGGTATAACTAGAAAAACTATTGCGATTAAAACTATCCACAGCCTTTTCATTTTAACCTCCTTTTTCTCTTCTTTATATAAAGGATATTACTACGTTAAACAATATAAGTCAATTGAAACTAGCCTAAAACTGGTTGCCTTTAACACTACTTACTTTCTTATTATTTAACCTTTCTTTAAGTAAAATTATAGTGTTTTTTGAGAGGAGGAATTTCTTAATCTTATTTGCATTAGACACTGTTCTTTTTTTCGACAAGGCTTTATCCTGAAACTCTTCAACGATTGATTTCTTCTTAAGTTCAAACTCAACACCATTCATTTCTCTTGCCTGTTTGAATAATTCCAGAATCTGCCTTTTTAGCTCTACTCCATTAACATTAGAATGTTTCTCTTTTGTCTTCTCTACTAGCCGACTTGCGAGATGCTCCTTTCTTTTTTCATATGTCTTATCAGGCAGTTTTTGAACCTTCTTAAGCATATTGGCTATACCGGCTCCTTTATCTGCCTGACCTATGCGACCATTGCTAACTTTTGGAACAACGCATGGCGTATAAACCTCCAATGCCTTTAGCTGAAAACCTTCAAGCTCTCCTTCAACGTTTGATGCAATATTGTTAACTCGCTTATCGGCATCCTTCTTAATTTTCTTTATTTCATCCTTAATCTGTTTAAACTCCTTTGCTGAGTCCTTATCAAGTGCTACCTTACCCTTCTTAACTTGAGTTTTAATTGCATTACCAGCCGTACTCATTTTATAAGAAAGTCTATTAATCTTATAAAGGGAATTATTCCTTATTGCGTCAACCTGCATAGCCCTATTTAGGATAGACTCCATCTGTTCTTCTCGTAAGTCTAAGCTATTAAGCAGATTGATAATACGGATATCTTCAAGAATCTTTTCGGCTTCGTTTTTATTTTCATTGGTTAGACAAAAGGAATTTGTTGGCAGGATAAATAGAATGGCAAGCAGTAAAACATATTTCAAAAAACTCGATCTTGTTATACGATTTTCCATTTTTTCGCCTCCATAGTTTAGACGAAAAGAAACGAAAAAGGTTTACAAGCTAGACAAAAAAATAAAAGCCTGCATAAGAAACGGCTCTAACGCCAGAAACCTATGCAGGCTAGTTATTTTATCCAATACTAGTTGATGTCTATTCTTATGTCTTTCTTATTTTGCTTCTCAGCCCTAGTAAACTCAACCTTTAGAACACCATTCTTGTATGTAGCCTTGGCATCCTCAGGCTTTACCTCTGCTGGCAACTCAACTACTCTCTGGAATCTACCATAGGCACTCTCAAGTCTATAATAATCCTCCTTCTTTGTCTCGCGCTCTTGTTTCTTCTCACCGCTGATTATTAAGAGGTTACCATCTACTTGGAGCCTGATATCCTCTGGCTTTGCGCCAGGGATCTCAACCTTGGCAAATACCTTATCATCCTTCTCGTAGACATCGACCGCAGGTATTTTCTCAACCCCAAAACCAAACGGAGTCTTGAAAAAATCATCAAAGATTCTACTAATGTCAAGGTCGAGTGAAAACGGATCCTGATTATGACGTCTTCTGATTAATGGAAAGTTCATCTTTATTCACCTCCTCTCATAGTAACATATTTAAATATATCTATATGTATAGTCAAAAAAATATACTAAAGAATCTCTATCTCAAACTTTGATATAAACTCCTCAAAGCCATTCCTGAGTACTCTCTTGTTAATTGAGTAATATATCATCTTACCCTCACGCCTTGTACTAACTAAATCACAGTGCTTTAATATCTGTAAATGGTGAGATATCGTCGGTTGAGTCATATCCTCAAACTCTTTACACAGATCATTTACGCACCTCTCATCTTGCGATAATAGCTCAAGGATTTCCTGCCTTGTCAAATCCGAAAGCGCCCTAAATATCTCCAAAAACCTCTCATCCATTTTCAATCACTTCCTTTGGACGTATAGACACATTTACATCCATCAATAAGTATATACTGCTTTTCAAATTTGTCAAGAGTAATTTATTGTTGATTTCTCCTAGCCCTTCTCATATCCTGCTCATCATATATCTCACCGAAGAGCTCCTCCAGTACATCCTCCATGGTTAAGACTCCTATATCCTGTTTCTTGCTATTTCTGACAATGAAGAGATGTTGGTGGTATGCCTGAAATTTCTCAAGGAGTCGATCGGCTTTTTCAGTTTCATCTACAAATATGGGCCGTGACATAAATTCCTTTACTCTTGCATTATAGTTATCCTTCGCTATCTCCCTTAGTAGTGTCCTTTGCTGACATATACCAACTATATTCGAGATATGCTTTTCATAAACAGCAATCCTACTATATGGAGAATTAATTATTTCATTCTTAATCTCTGATAGTAATTTATCTACCTCAAAAGCATATATCTTGTCTATTGGTTTCATCATGTTGGAGGCCTTTAAATCATTGAGTTTAAATACCCTGTTGCATAAGGCTTCCTCATCTACCTCAACGGTTCCTGCGACCCTACCAAGTCTTAACATTATCTTTATCTCTTCCTCTGTTACGCGAGGTAATTTTGACTTGTTCCTAAAAGGACTGGCCGCTAAGAGTATAATTCCAACAAGAGGTCTAAGAAACCATATGGTAATCTTTAGCGGCTTGGCACTTGCTAAGGAAATCTTTGCCTTATAATGCTCGCCTATTGTCTTTGGTATTATTTCAGATATTATAATTATGCCAAAGGTTATGGCCGTTGAAGCAATACCAAGCCAATGGCTGCCAAAAACATATGTTACCCTGTGACCTACAAATATGGATCCTATTATATTAATAGCATTATTTAGAATAACTATAGTAGCAACGGCTAAATGAATATTCTCTTTGATATAAAGAAGGGTCTTTGCACCTTTTCGTTTTTCTTCAAAGAGAACCCTTGCCTTTACAAGAGGTAAGCTCAAAATAGCCGCCTCCTCCATAGAGCATAACCCTGAGCTTAAAAGTACACTAATAACTTAGATAATTAATGCTACCATTTACTTATTCCTTAGAATATATGCTGCAAAACCAG
>CAZOIE010000200.1:982-3997 GCA_964579905.1 uncultured Planctomycetia bacterium | reverse complement strand
CTGCCAGCACAGAAGAGACGCTTTCAAAACCAACAAAGCCAGAGGAAGAGGTTAGAGAGCCTGCTAAGGAGAAAAAAGAGGTTGTCGAGGAAGAAAAGCCAAAGCTGCAAAAAGCTACAAAAGAAAAAAAATCAAAAGATATCAAGAAATCGGCCAAGAGCCCCCGTAAAGGGGCCAAGAGTTCGAAGGTAAAAAGTATAAGGAAGACAAAACCAAAATCTTCTAAGAAAAAAAAGTAATTTAGCGCGTCCCCATCGTCTAGAGGCCTAGGACAAGAGCTTTTCGAGCTCTCGACCGGGGTTCGAATCCCCGTGGGGATGCTTTTTTAACAGAACACCAGAATGGTTTATATGAAAGAGGGAGCCTCAAAAAAGGCATGGGTTGCAGTTCTAAAGGGTAGCATAGTTCCACTAATTGTGGGCACAATAATCTTTGCGCTTTTTAGGATTGCGCATAAGAAATACACCTCTCTTTACGAGGCGCATTTAAGCAAGATATTTACATCGCTGGTTATAATCTTTATTACCTTCTGGATATACAAGATCTCTGCCAGCCTATTTAATTGGTATGCGGCAAATATTGCCTCCAAGACAAAGACCGATTTAGACGATAAATTCATCCCTCTTTTTAAGCGTACGAGCATAACCATTATTTGGGTTATCGGACTAATAATAGTGCTTGGCAAGATAGGTGTTAATATCAGCGCCCTGGTAGCCACGCTTGGCGTTAGCTCCCTAGCCATAGCCCTTGCTGCCAAAGATACCATAGCCAATATCATAGCAGGTTTTTTGATTATGCTTGATAGACCGTTTTGCGTGGGTGATAGCATAAAGCTTTCTTCCGGCGAGAAGGTCAAAGTTGTACATATAGGAATAAGGCGCTCAAGGTTTCTGATGGAGGATAATGCGATTGTCATTATGCCAAACCTTGAATTAAGCAAGAGCAAGATAATTAATTACACATATAGGCAAAAACAAGAATCCGAATGAAAGATTATTATAGCAAGTATAATGTTGCAAACTCTTGGCTTATCAAGGATGAGGGCTGGGTAAAATCCTTGCAGGCCGCAAGAGAGGCTCAGCTAGCACTCGGCAACGGGCTTATAGGTAGCCGAGCCGTTTTAGAGGAACTTCCCCCCAATGCTAGACCAGGTACCTATATCGCCGGTTTGTACGATAAGATAGGCGCGCAGGTTGCAGACCTTGTTAACCTACCGAACGCATTTAATTTTAAAATAGTCGCAGATGGCGAGAAGGTTGGCGTTGCCAGCATGGATGTCATACGACATAAAAGAATCTTAAACCTAAGGCATGGATTATTGTCGCGCCATTCTATATTTCAAGACAGCAAAAAGAGACGCTACGACCTCCAAAGCCTAAGATTTGTCTCCATGGCCGATAAGAATATCGGAGTGATGCAGCTTGTCTTTACCCCGCTCGATGATAATGTCACAGCTTCCATAGTTACAGGGATAGATACCTCTGTGCATAACGCAGCTACCGTAACCGAGGGCCGCAGAAAGCATTTTCGAGTTAAGGAGCTAGGCCAGTTTAACAATGAAGGATACCTTATAAGTGAAACCTTTGAAAAATCGCATACCATTATCCTAAGAGGCGGTTTCTATTATCAGACCATGGGCAAGAAGACTTTGGCAGAGGACAATATATTTGAACTGGATGTAAAGAAGGGTCAGAGCGTTGTATTTACCAAGGTATTTTATATTGGCGCAACACCGAATGATAGCGATGTTGAAAAATTCAAACGGCTATCTGAGAGAAAGTTCAGAAAGGCATTTAGAAGCAGACTTACCTCTTTAGTCAAGGAGCATGTTGATGCCTGGGAAGATTTGTGGAAGGTGGCCGAGGTTTCTATATGGGGTGATCCCGAGACCGAAAAGAATATGCGCTTTAATATCTATCATCTATTGATATGTGCTCCGCAGGATGAGGGTGTATCGAGCGTAGGCGCCAAGGCGTTATCGAGCGAGGGATACCGCGGCCATATATTCTGGGATGCCGAGATATTTGTTTTGCCGTTTTATGTTTATGTGTTTCCAGAAGCTGCTAAAAATATGTTGCTTTATAGATTCAAGAGACTGGATCAAGCAAGGCAGATTGCCAAATCGAACGGTTTTAAAGGGACGATGTTTCCGTGGGAATCCGCAGGATCAGGAGAGGAGGAGACCCCTTCTCGTGCTAGAGATTTAGATGGAGAGGTAATAGAAATACACACGGGAAAATTGGAGCATCATATAACAGCAGACATAGCATACGCCCTTTATTGTTATTATCATGCTACACTAGATGAGAAATTTTTCAGTGAGTGTGGGTACGAGATGTTATTTGAGAGCGCAAGGTTTTGGGCGAGCCGGGTAAAATATAACAAGCGCAAAGATAAATATGAAATAAATAATATTATCGGCCCAGACGAGTTCCATACGGATGTTAATAATAGCGCATTCACCAACGTTATGGCAAGGTGGAATCTGCTTATTGCTAATCGCCTGTTCCGCAATTTAAAAAGATTAAATCCTCAATTGCTAAAAGAGCTAAGTCGCAAAATAGGCCTTCACAAGAGCGAGCCAAAGACCTGGAAAGAAATAGCCGGTAAGCTAGGTATAAACATAAATAGGTTACACGTTATCGAAGAGTTCGATGGATTTTTTAAGAAAAAGCATATTAAGATAAGCTCCTGGGATGAAAACCATATGCCTGTTATTGGAGAAAAAATTACTCCAAGAGATTATGAGAATACCCAGCTGGTTAAGCAGGCGGATGTTGTTATGCTTTTGTATTTACTCTCCGATATATTTACGCCTAAGGTAAAAAGACAAAGCTATGAATATTATGTCTCAAGAACCCTTCACAAGTCCTCTTTGAGTCTGCCGATATATGCGCTTGTAGGTGTTGATGTAGGAGATAAAAATAGGGCGTATCAGTTTTTTAATACCGCATTGCGTACAGACCTAGCCAATGTTCATGGTAATACAGGCGATGGTGTGCATGCAGCCTGCAT
>CAZOIE010000200.1:0-972 GCA_964579905.1 uncultured Planctomycetia bacterium | reverse complement strand
GGTGGCACCTGGCAGGTTTTGGTAAATGGCATTGCAGGGGTTAGAATGCGAAAAGGAATCCTCTCGATTAATCCCAAGCTACCGACAAAATGGCGCAAACTCCTTTTTTCAATCTATTGGCGGGGTACGTTGCTTAAATTTGCACTTAAGAGCGACAGGGTAACGATTAGACCCGTAGGTCTTCGAAAAAGAACTAGAATCAGGATAAAAGTTTTCGGGATGTTGCACGAATTAGGCGCAAACAGGAAATACTCCTTTGAAAGAAAAAAATTAGATAAGAAAAAAGAGACGTATTATCTATAGGGGGAGCTTTCTATGTCAAGGCGGAGGCTAAATATAGCCCATATGCATTGGGGTTTCCCTCCGATTATAGGTGGGGTAGAGACTCATCTGACCATATTGCTTCCGACCTTTGTCAATATGGGGCATAAGGTTAGCCTGCTTACCGGGGCATTCGAAGGCACGAAGTCAAGGGATGTTTATAAAAAGGTAAATATTTACCGCGAGCCGGTCATGGATTTAAACTGGCTTAGCAAAAGAGGAACATATGGATTATTAGAAGAGGTAAGAAAGGTCTTTGATACCTTCATACGCAAGACCAAGGCGGACTGTATACACGTTCACAACATGCATTATTTTAGCAAGGTTCATGCGCGCGCAATCCAAGAAATCGCTTTGAGGAAGAAAATACCACTTATTCTTACCGCACACAATGTGTGGGACGACAATTTATTTCTGGACCTTACAAAGAATATTAAATGGAGCCACATAATAGCTGTTAGCCATTTTATCAAGAAGGAAATTTTAGGAACAGGGTACAATCACAGGAATATAACCGTAATACACCATGGCATTGACCAGGGTGTTTTTTCCCCAAAGATAGACCCAAAAAGCGTTTTTAAGAGATACCCAATACTGCGAAGGAAAAGGGTGATATTTCATCCTGCGAGGATGGGTTTGGCCAAAGGGTGC
>CAZOIE010000199.1:0-3998 GCA_964579905.1 uncultured Planctomycetia bacterium | reverse complement strand
TGGATAAGATTGATGCGGGGCATGGCGACTTGGGCGGTTTCGAGGATGTTGATGGTGATGGTACGCTAGAATTTATAGGTGCAGATTGGATTTTTGCTTACTGGAATGCATCTTTCGCAGGATCTCCTGCACCAGAAGTAATCTTGCGATACGAAAATGGTAGCTACCGACTCGCCTACGACCTTATGAAAAAGCCCTTGGAGCAGCTCAAAAAAGAATCAGAAAAATGGCTGAAGGAAACAAGCGTTTTCCAAAAAGCTAATCAAGAGGGATATTCTACATGCTGGAATAATGATTGTTGCATTGATTCTGGCGTCTGGGGCTATATGCTTGAGTTTATCTACGGCGGACATCCTGAAGAAGCATGGAAGTTTCTTGATGAAATCTGGCAATGTGATGAGGAAACAAGGCAGGTTTTTATCACTGATTTTAAAAGCCGGCTGGTAGAGAGTTACTATGCTTACGGCCTGCCTGTCGATTTGGAAGACTATAAGACCGATGTTGGTGAGCCGCTTAAGAAATAATCACGAGCATTGTTTAGGAGAAATTATGAAAAAACTATTATTTATCTTAGCTTTAGTGTTAGTTTGCTCAGTGGGCTATGCTCAAGAATTAACCGAGAAGATTGATTGGGATAAAGTAGATCGTCATTTATTTAAAGAAGCCAAAGCAGGAGGAGAAAAAACTGATGCTGAGATTCATCAGGCTATCGGGCATGCGCATTTAAAATTGTATAACAATTGGGAGAGAGCTACTGTTCATTTTAAGAAGGCGGTAGAATTAGATCCCCAGCTCTTTTTTTCTTGGTTTCGGTTAGGCTTGATTTATATTGATACTGAAGAAGGCAATGAATACTTCAGACAAGCGAGTAAAGTAGAACCTGATAACCCGCAGCCTTATTACTGGTTGGCCTATACCCATTGCAGATTTGGGAGGTTAAAGGAAGCTCTTCCAGTTTTAGAGAAGTATGTGGATCTTGCCAAAGGAGATGCTAATGAAGAAGATAGGCTTGAATTTGCCTCTAAGCTACTTGAGGAAGTTCGTTCTGGAAAAGAAGGTAAGGCGATTAAAGGTATAAAAATTCACGATGAATAAACTATTTTTGAGAGAAGTTAAATAAAAGGAGGTGGGTTTATGAAAAAAGTGGCAGCATTAATTGTCGTGGCCCTTATTTTGGGCGGTTCTTTCATCATAGTGGCTAATATAGTGTCTGATACAGCAATAAGCATAAAGAACAAAGGATATGTTTCGGTTAAAGGTTTCTCCAAACAGGAAATTACATCTGACCTTGGTTTGCTTGATGTTACAATTATTTCAGAAAATAAAGATCTAAGAGCTTGTTATGTTCAACTTTCAAGTGATAAAGGGAAAATTATGGATTTCTTGAGAGATGTCCATGGAGTAAAAGATGATGAGATTGAGCTTAGACCTGCATCGATTAGCGAGAATTACAAGATTAATGATAGAGGTTATTCTACTGATGAGTTTAACAAGTATATCTTAAGACAGGAAATTAAGATTGAAAGTGAAGAAGTTAAGAAGATTGCTGAAGTTTCTTCGGGGTTGATCGATATTCTCTATGAGGGTGTTAAGGTATCTATCGGCGAGCCAGAATACATCTATCAGAAGCTCGATGATCTTAAAGTTGAGATGATCGGCCGTGCCACCAATAACGCAAGAGAGCGTGCTATAAAGATAGCTAAAGAGGGTAAGTTTAAGTTAGGTCCTATTGCTAATGTTCGTGTTGGAATTTTCCAGATTACGCCTGCTAATTCCACAGCAATCTCTAACTACGGCATGAACGACACTAGCACGATAGACAAGGAGATAAAGAGTGTTGTGGAGATTAAATATTTTGTAAAATAAATAAATAGGATATTAAAAGCTAAAGTTGAATTTGAAAAGGTGATTTTATTTCTTTCAAAAAAGTTTTTTGAAAATTAATACTAAAGATACTTGATAAAAGAACATTATAAAGATAAGATATAACAAATGAATAGTTATGTTAAGGAAACTAGCTGGCAAATGAAAGAAGGGTTATCTAAGGATGTTCTCAAAAAAGATCATCAAAGAAGAAGAAAATTTGGTGAACATCTGACCTCCGTTAGTATATTTAAAAAGTTTATTTTCCCTCAAATAGAAGAGTTAATCTACGATTATTGTTGGGTTGATCTATATGCGGGAGAGGGTAATTTAGTTCTACCAATTTTAAACGAGATTCCCAGAGTAAAAAGAGTTGATTTTTTCAAAAAGCATATTTTCTTGTTTGATATACAAGAGCAAATGGTGGAAAAATCAATTAAGAACGCTGAAAAATATGGCATTCCTAGAAATGTCGCTTGTAAGAATATTCAAAGACTAGATACCCTAAAAAAGTATCCCGAGTTTACTAAATGCTTAGATTTTCCAGTTTTTCATATCACTAATCCACCTTATTTATATATTGGATATATAGTAAAAAATTCTAGTGGAGATACCAAGAAAGCCTTAGCGTATTTTCAAGATCAAAATGTGGGATTGCAGGATTTATATCAAATTGCATTAATGAATGATTTGAGGAAACAGATATATCGAATGATATATATTATTCCTTCAAATTTCTTTTTTGGTAGTTCAGTTTCTAATAAATTCCGGAAGGAATTCCTCCCATTCTATAATATAAAAAATGCTTTTATTTTTGAAAAAAAGATCTTTGCTTTTACTGGAACAAATGTGAGCATATGTCATTTTGAAAGAAAGAAGTTTCCCAAGAAAGAGAATATAGAATTTATTGCTACCAAATATAACCATTCGGAGCGTAAAAAGAAGTATATCTTGAAGCCTGAAAATAACTTTAGGGCAGGCGATGGGTTCGAAGAATTTATTAACAAATATAAATGTAGCAATCCACTGAAAATTTATTTTTATTTAACAAATAAAGATGTTGAAGAAAATAAAGGCAACTTTGACTTAAGGGTTATTGATTCTAATAAATACTGTGGAAATTCTTATCAGACCATGACTATTAAGATTAACGGTTCGTTTTATGAAAAGGTAAAAAACAACCCATTATTTATTAGGACTGTTGATACTGGAAGCAATGATGGAAGGGCGGGATTATTCTACATAGAAGATGTTTATGAAGTCGAAGGTATTGTCGCCACCAAAGCAAAATATAGAACGCATCCGATACAGTTATTGATCAATCCATCATTTAACAATAAAAAAGACATAGAGTTGTTGAAAAGATATTTTAATTTTATCATTGAATATTTTAGAGCAACGGAAGATAGTGAGTTTCTTACAACATATAAATATTCAGATTCTGGTTATGTTCGTAAATATTTTGGATTATCTCAAGCAAGGAAGATTATCGAAACATTTCCAATCAATGTATTGAAAGGAGATGAAAAGGAAAGATTTGAAGAGTTAGTTCTTTTAAAGGAAGCTAAGTTTTTGTTTGAATTTCTTGATAGTATAAATAACAGTAAGAAAATATTTGATTTTAGCAGCTTTTAAGAAGTTCTATGAAAATTATACTGTTAACGAGATATTTATTTTGGCTTTTTTCAATCAATTCATAAAGAGAATCCCAATGCCTACCAGTGCGCAATTCTTTGTTAAATGTATCATATATAATAACCGCTTTTATTTCTTTTGTTTTTAGAATCGACTTCAATTCTTCTTTATGAGGGTTTTCACTATATCCAAGTATCCTTTGAGCATCTATTATTTGATTATCTTGGGCACCTCCTGCTGAATTTTGCTCTTTGTGGGCACCTATGAAACCAACATTATTAATTTTACAAATAAAATCTGGATATTTAAGATTTTCCAACAAGGTCAAATTCTTGATTTGCTTGACTTTTCTTTCATCTATTATCCAATTGTCAGAACTAGTACTAAAAGAATCTCCTAAATTCAGTCTTTTTCTTATTTCGGAAAGAACTAATTTGTCGAAACTTCCCTTGCGTCTATTTGGGGCTTTTAATTCTAAGGGACACATCAAATCACTAATT
>CAZOIE010000198.1:0-4000 GCA_964579905.1 uncultured Planctomycetia bacterium | reverse complement strand
GGGATAGTGCTTGAAAGACCCAAAGGACCATGCTAGGACACTAACTTCGACTTTGAAAGATAGAAGAAATATATTATTTTTTTACTTGAAAAAGGGAAGGCTCCCTGATATAATTCCACTTTCTTTAACAATCCTTTCAGTTATTTCTTATACGAAGATATTAATATGCCAGAATTAAGAAAAGATCCCATAATCGGAAGATGGGTTATAATATCCACCGGCAGGGCAAGCAGGCCTCAGGATTTCAAGGCCATGCAGGACATGCCTAAAGAACCGCCATGCCCCTTCTGCAGCGGTAAAGAATCCAACACCCCTCCCGAGATATTTACAGATAGATCTAAGGGTAGGAACACCAAGGCCAATAAGCCCGGCTGGAACACAAGGGTTGTTCCGAGTATCTCACCAGTACTAAGAATTGAGGGTGATCTTGACAGACACGGCAAGGGGATGTATGACATGATGAATGCCGTAGGCGCCCATGAGGTAATTATAGAGACACCTGAACATATAGCTAATATTGCCAATCTTCCTGAGGAACAAATAGTTCGCGTTCTAAATACATACATACAGAGGATTTCCGACCTTCAGAAAGACAAAAGATTTAAATACACACTCCTCTTCAAAAACTATGGGTTCGGCGGCAACGGCAAGATAAGACACAGCCGCTCACAAATAATCGCAATGCCCGCCAACCCAAAAAGGGTAAAGGAGGAGCTTGTAGGTTCAAAGAGATATTATGACTTTAAAGAGCGCTGCATATTCTGCGACATAATAAAGCAGGAGCTTGACAATAAGCAAAGAGTGGTTATAGATACCGATGAGTTTATCGCATTTACACCTTTTGCCTCAAGGTTCCCGTTTGAAACATGGATAATGCCAAAGGAACACTCTGCCGATTTTATAAAAACCAAGAAGCAAAAACTGCCCAATCTTGCAAAGGTATTAAAACTAACACTTCTTAAATTATCGAAGGCCCTTGATGATGCCCCGTATAACTTTATACTGCACACTGCACCGTTTAGGGTACCTATTGCGGGTTATTGGAAGACAATCGATTATGATTACCACTGGCATATCGAGATCATGCCCCGCTTATCACGGGTTGCAGGTTTTGAGTGGGGAACAGGGTTCTATATTAATCCAACGCCGCCTGAGGAGGCAGCAGGGTTTTTAAGGGAGACAGATATTTAATGGGCGAATTTAGAAGAGATCCCATATCGGGTAGATGGGTTATTATAGCCAGCGAGAACGAAAGAGCGCCAAAGGACCCTTACGGGCCCAAGAATTTCACGGTGGAGCTAAACGAAAAACTCACAAAGACCACCCTGTGTCCTTTCTGCATGGGCAATGAGGATAAGACCCCGCCTGAGGTATTTGCCGTTAGAAAATCACAAACCAAGCCAAATAAATCAGGCTGGTCAGTACGCGTTGTATCCAATAAATTCCCCGCTTTAAAGATAGAAGGAGAGCTTGACAGGCTGGGTATCGGGGTGTACGATATGATGAACGGTATCGGGGCACATGAGGTAATAATAGAGACTCCCCATCACAACAAGCAGATGGCTGATCTTAAAGAAGGGGATCTTGAGAATGTACTTCATGCCTACCGCCAAAGGGCTGTAGATTTATCAAACGACAAACGTTTTCGGTACATTTTAATCTTCAAAAACTATGGTTTATCAGCTGGGGCCTCGCTAGAACATTCGCACACACAGCTTATCGCGTTACCAATTATTCCCAAGAGAGTTAACGCTGAGCTCATCGGGGCTTTGAAACATTTTGAGTACAAAGAACGCTGCATCTTTTGCGACATGATACGGCAGGAACTGGAGGAGAGTGAAAGAATAATATCGGAGAATAAAACCTTCTTGGCATTTACACCGTTTGCTAGTTGTTTTCCATATGAATGCTGGATCTTACCTAAAATTCATAACGCTTCATTCGCTGCAAGTAGCGACAACGATCTTCATGATTTAGCAAGGATCGTTAAGGATATCCTTAAAAGACTAAAAAGTCTTTTTAAGGACCCTGCTTATAACTTCATAATCCATAGTACGCCCACACAGAAGGTGGGAAATCATGATGAATATCACTGGCATATCGAACTGATGCCGAAGCTGGTACGCACCGCCGGTTTCGAATGGGGAAGTGGTTTTTATATCAATCCCGTTCTTCCGGAAAATGCAGCAAAATACCTAAGAGAGGTAAAAGTTTAACTTAATTAACTGTTCAACTTACACAATGGAGGTTTAAAGAAAATGGGAGTAAAGGTTGGTATTAACGGATTTGGTAGAATTGGAAGGAACATATATAGAGCATCTCACGGAAATAAGGATATTGATATCGTTGCAGTCAACGATCTTCCGGTAGGCACAGAGACACTTGCACATCTATTAAAATATGACTCAGTCTTGGGAGAGCTAAAGGCAGATATCAGTGCAAAAGAGGATGCCATTGTCGTAAACAGTAAGGAGACCAAGGTTGTAAGCCATAGGAGCCCAGCTGAGATACCATGGAACGATTACGGAGTAGATATAGTTGTTGAGTCTACCGGTATCTTCCGTGATAAGGAAAAGGCAAGCGGACATTTGGCGAACGGAAAGGCAAAGAAGGTTATAATTTCAGCACCAGCTAAGAATGAAGATATAACCATAGTACTTGGAGTAAATGAGGATAAGTATGATCCAAAGAACCATCACGTTATCTCGAATGCATCTTGTACTACCAACGATGTAGCGCCTATGGCAAAGATACTTCATGAGAACTTCACCATAAAGAGGGGTTTCATGACAACGGCCCACTCATATACAAACGACCAGAAGATACTCGATTTACCGCACAAGGACTTAAGGAGATGCCGCGCTGCAGCATTATCAATCATACCTACATCCACAGGAGCAGCCAAGGCCATAGGTTTGGTAATCCCGGATCTAAAGGGCAAGGTAGACGGTATAGCTTTGAGGGTACCCACACCCAACGTCTCTGTTGTTGACTTGGTAGTTGAGGTGGAGAAGCCTGCATCCAAGGAACAGATAAATGAGCTCTTTAAGAAGGCAGCCGAAGGAGAGCTCAAGGGAATACTTGAGTACTGTGATAAGCCTTTGGTTTCAAAGGACTTTAACACCAATCCACATTCATGTATATTTGATGCAGATCTTACAATGGTAATTAATGACACCCTAATCAAGACGTTTGGTTGGTATGACAACGAGTGGGGTTATTCTTGCAGGGTAGTCGATCTAATTGAATACATAACCAAAAAGGGTCTTTAAATAAGCTAAATGAGCGATTATTGCACAAAGGAGCAGCTTGAATCATTAGAGATGCTCCTTGAAAACGAGAGGGTTATCAGCGAGCTATACATGAGCCTTGGCGAGAGATGTGCCATGCATAGGAGTTTCTGGGTCAAGTTTGCCGCTCAGGAAAGACAGCATTATGAATGGATAAATCTTCTTATCTCTAAGGTTAAGGAGGGAGTTGTATTTTTTGATGAGAAGAGGTTCCCTCTCCAAGCAATGGTAACATTCCAGGAATATGTACTTTCCTTGCAGAAAAAGGTGCAGAAGGAGGATATACCATGCGCCGGTATCTTCTATATGGCCCTGGACCTTGAGAATGCCCTGCTTGAAAAGGAATTTTTCAAGGTATTCGAGCCCGACACCACAGAATTAAAGCAGCTCTTAAGAAGACTGGAAATGGCAACAAAGGAGCACCGGGACAGGATACGTGATGCCCGGAATAAAATGCAAGAAAGCAATTGACATTATACACGTATCTATTAAAATAAATAGTCCTATAACTAACAAAAGAACCCTTAACAGGAGGTGTGCCTAATGAGACGCCTATTAATTATCCTATTAGTAGGACTCTTTTCTTTTTCTCTTTATGCCGAGGCTATGGGACAACAAGCCGGCAAAGAGACCAATGAAGAAACTAAAGGAAAAGAGTTCGAATGGTGGCCAACCGATGCAAAGCCCGGTCCTGTAAAGGATAATGAGCG
>CAZOIE010000197.1:0-4007 GCA_964579905.1 uncultured Planctomycetia bacterium | reverse complement strand
TTTTACCGTTCGCCCCGCCTTGGGGCGGGGCTCACTCCACGGCCGCCTAGGCCGGCGGCCTTATTGCCAATAATAATCGCATTCCTCTCCCGGCTATGCAGCTGGCGGCTTTGCCGCTACCCAAAGCCGCCAGCTGCTGTGTACTAGCCATAGACGTTGTAGTATATATATCAGGCATATCGGCAAGGGGCTCGTACACCTCTGGCCTCTTAACTTCTGTTTAAGTGTATGCTTCAGCCAGAGTAGCCGAACGCTTGGAAGAGCTAACATCATAAGGCAAGTTTTGCCGCCGCCCAAAATTTGCCTTATGATCTCTACGAAAAAAGCTGGAAATTACTAGAACCTATTGGAAATCGGACGGGAATGGGAAGGTTGTAATTCTATAGCTTTTCGTATTTATTCCTATTCTTTCGTATTTCTTTGCTTTACCTTGTCTCGAATCTGTCACAAGATTTCCCCTTTAGCTAGACACCATTTGGTCAGCTTTTATTGGTTATGCCTGGCCAAGGAAGAAGGCATATTCTTTCATAAGTTTTCGTCTGTTCTCATCAGGGATAACGAGAGGCGGAAGCGGAATGCCGATAATATTTGGCTTAGGAGTGACAAGGCGGGTGCGTAGTGCCTCGGTTATGGGTTGGTTGGTAAGAAGCTCGTAGAAGCGGTCCATGGATTCGGTGTGTGCTGCAAGAGCAGATCTAGCCAATTCTATAGCAGCTGCTAAGTGAAGACTATCGTAGTTTTGGAGCTCAATTACCCTGCACTGAGTATTGTCTCGTGTTGCTTGGTCCATATCATCAGTGCGTAAGAGGACAATTCTATCTTGGCTTCCTTCATCGCTTACTGCAAGGGCTCGTGCTTCTTCTATTGATTCGGCGATCACAATCTCATCGTGTAACTGGATATTAAGATCCACATCCATTTCATCAAGATATACCCGAGGGATGACAAGCGTGCGACCGACAGGGATGGTGCGAGTTTCACTCGCTTGCATAAAGGCATCCCTTAATTCAGCCATATAGTTTCCGTTAATATATTTGTGACTAAGCAGAGTAGCATCTGGGCTCGTAACTCTGCATATTCGCCTCTCACCAGTCCTTCTCTGAGCAACTCGTTCTACACGGAACCCCCTAGCCTCAAACACATCTGCCGTCTCGTAACTCTCCAGACTGAATTCAGTTCTACGCAAAACTGGTGGGTTCTCTCCTGTAAAAATATCTACAGAAAATCCTGCTTCATATAAAGTGGCATCCGTGAGATCGGCACCCCGTAGATCGGTCTGGTGCAAAACCGTATACTGTAAGTTAGCTTCTACCATATTGGCGCCCCTGAGATCAACACCCGTTAGATATGTAGAATGCAAATTTGCGCCTTCTAAATTTGCTCCTAAAAGATCGCACCATGAGAGATTTAAATCCCTCAAATCCGCACCGGCAAAGTCCTGTCCAGACATCTCCGACCCTTCAGGGTAATCGGTCTGCGGACCTTCTTTCTTAGCTCGAAGGAACTCAAAATCTATAATCTTTATATCGGTAACCTGGCCCTCGTTATCGATCTTCACAAAAAAATTGACCGTTGATAAATCATTATGGACAAATCTTTGACCCGGACCGAAACAATTGGCCACTGCTCTGCGAAGCGCTATTCTCAGTTCATCTGTCATCGTAATGGTGCCATCGCTCAGACCCTCATGCAGGTCTATATACTCCTGCTCAGGGATAAATACCTCATAGTAATGATCCTTGTCACCTTCAATAAAGAAGGTCGGTCTTGCCTCGTGATGCTTCTCCTCACAGAACCTTCTGACAGAGGATGATTCCTTTAATCTCCCTACATCTCGACGGATCATATATGTACCATTAGCATGCAGAAACATATTGGTAAAATCTCCATCAACTGGTTTTAACAAGTATTCGGGGACTGCTGTAGGATCAAGATCCTCAACGCGCATTCTTTTAAATCGCGACATGGTAAGATCAAGATCAGTTGAGGCGGTTACCACATCTGGCTCTATCCACATATTTCTTAGTTGTAGTCGCTCTACAGGCTGGATAACGGTATCCTCTGTTTGAAAACATTGCCTACACAGCTCGTCGATCTCTGGCTGAGTGAAATCCCAACTTACAGAACCTTCGAAACTGCCAGGCCCTCTTAACGCACTCGCATCAGCTCCTCTTGCGATTTCATATATATCCTCCAGCGGCACAACCGGAACTGCCTCGCCTCCGATAGATTGCATATTTTCATAAATGAGTCTTGCGGTTAAATAAAAAAACGGCACATAATACTCACTTATCCCTCGTTGCCTCATCATGAAATCCTCAACTATCGGATAAATACCCTCAACCCCCTGATCTACAATGGCGGGCATGCACCTTAATCGAGCAGCGTATTCAGTGCAAAATTCATGTTGTCCTTGTCCGGCTGCTTGCATCTTTCTGTAAAAATCTGGGAAAGCACCCATAAATACCTCTTGATTTATAAACTCTGCACGCAGTCCTCCTGCTATTTCACTGTGATAGCTTTTCCCTCCCTGCCAGGCACCTTCGACTTCTACAAAGTTAAGAAGGGGTTGGCTACATAATGGCACAGCTAAATTTACCAATACATCTGCCTCTGCTCTTGCAATACAATGTTGGGGTAGGTTAAAAAGATCGGGGTTTTCGTTATACACAGCCCTTATGGCTTGTGCTACTTTTGTCAATTCATCATAAGAAGAACCCTTAAAATATATGATCATACTGTTGTGGGTAAACTCCTCATCCAAGTATTCATCACTATAGCAATTCCAATAGGTAGGTGCATAAATATTTTCTATTGCTCCGTTTTCGATGAGTTTTTGACAAAGGATATCATATGCCTCTGGTATTCGCGAAGTTAACACACTAAAATATATGCGAGTTAACGTACCTGACCTTTGGTAATTTCTTCCGACAAGACCATCTTTATAATTCTCATCATCGCTTTCATACCAAAATGCTGCGTGATCGCTTTTCGGATACACTTCTTTATATTTCCCTATTAGCACTCTTAGGCGATTGCGAGACATCAAATTGGAAAGCCTTGTCGAAACAATAACTCCTTCTCGCTCAACCTTATCGTTAAATTCTTTTCTTACCCTTGACATTTCTTGCAATTCTGCATTATCCGTTATATGTCTTGGCTTAAAAAGTCTCATACCTTCACGCTCAATTGCAATAGCTCTTAGGCCCGTTGGGCTAATCCAATACCTCAGAGGAGGTTTCGGTCGTTTTTCATCTAATCTCCCAAGCAATCCTGCATTCACTCGATCATCAGTTATATCACGATAATCCATCTGACTGGCAGCTTCCCGCATATGGGCCCAACCTTGATCTTTAGCTAGATCTTGTCCTCTCCACGTGCGCATTTGTTCTGTAGCTTGCTGCTTCTTCTTTTTTTTCAGTTCGTCCTGCATCATACGGAACATTCTATTAGTAGTATCCTCATCAAATTTTCCTGCTGGTTCCGCAAGCGTATCCGTAAATGCCCAAACAAGTTGATTTGACAAAAATAGACACACCACACCCATGGCTATAGTTTTGAATAATCGGCTATGTCTATTTTTATCCTTTATCATCTACTATCTCCCATTTGGCCTGGGGTGACACTATTCAGTTGCGGCAGAATAATGCCACCTCATATTCCAGACCAAAAATAAAAAGACCAAACTACTCTAGGCAGTTTGGCCATCTAGTTCTTTCTAGATCCGCAACTTTGCGCCGCCATGTTACCATGGCTTTGCCTTTATCTAGATTGATATAAGTATATCATAAAAAGTGTGTTAAGTCAATATAAAGATAGCTAGATTTTTGATACCTAACAAGCTTTTAAATTGTCATAACATCTTATATAAACAAGAGTTGTGTTAAATGACCTATTTCGCTTAGTCATTCTCTACATATTTCACAGAGGTCCTTAACGTTACTTCCTTAACCGGGATATACAATTTCATTTTATTACAACCTTCCGATTTCCAATAGGTTCTAGTA
>CAZOIE010000196.1:0-4027 GCA_964579905.1 uncultured Planctomycetia bacterium | reverse complement strand
ATTATGTTTTCTCTCATATAAATTCTTACTCTTGGTATCTAATATCTTGCCTACCTGTTTTTCATAGGTCTTGGCATTAGCTAAAACCTCATCCCAGGTTAAAGTCTTTCTTATCTGGCTTTGACCTGAAGGATCACCAACCAGGCCTGTTGCATCACCAATAAGGAATATAACCTTATGACCAAGCTCTTGAAAATGCCTTAGCTTCCTTAATAATACGGTATGCCCTAAATGGATATCTGGTGCTGTAGGGTCAAAGCCTGCTTTTATCCTAAGTGGGGTATTTGTCTTTATGGAATTGGTTAGTTTTTCTTTTAATTCAGGCTCTGATATTATCTCAGCCGTTCCCCGCTTTATAACACCTAATTGTTTTTTGATATCTTTTTCCATAGTGGTGCTATTTTAACATTAAGGAAGTTTGATTGTCAATTAGATTGAAGAATCATATAAAATATGCTACATTGCCCCTAGTAAAAAAATGGAGGAACTATGAAAATTGAAAATGATGCTTTATTAAACACAGCAAAGCTCATGTGCCTTGCAGCAAGAACAGCACCAAAAGCAAAGGGTATTGATAATATAGTTACAAAGATAATATCCCAGAAAGAAAAAACCCACCTTATTCAGAAGATGAAAACAATAGGAAAAAAAGAAAACAAGCCTTCCTTTATAAGAGATGCTGATAATTTAAAGCTGGCGCCCTATGTTGTACTTATAGGAACAAAGATTAATCCTATTGGTCTAAACTGCGGTTTTTGCGGTTTTAAAACATGCAAAGAAATGCTTAAACATAACGCAACCTGCTCCTATAACCCACTTGATCTTGGGATAGCGGTTGGTTCTGCTGTATCGGTAGCAATGGATAATAGGGTAGATAATAGAATAATGTACTCTGTAGGAACATGTGCAATTAAGCTTGGAATCATCAGTAAGAAAGTAAAAATAGCTATGGGAATACCTTTATCTGCTTCTGGTAAGAATCCCTTCTTTGATAGAAAATAAGCTAAACACTCCAAATAAAATGCACACCCATTACGGGTGTGCATTCTTTCAGACAAAACTTCTTTGAATAAACCTTACCTTTGAATAGCCCTTAATGCCTCTATAAGTGCATTGTCAAAAAAGCTGTTAGAAGCTGGTGTAATAGTAACAACATTACTTCCTGTATCGGCTATTATAAAATCATCTATCAATGTAGGAGGATCAATTACCTGTGCAATTGCAGCTTGAGTTTGGTCATCTGCTAAGGCATAGGAAATAGCATATACAGAAAGATAATGTGTATGTTCTGTAGCTCCCTCAAGATTAACAACTATATGCCTTGTAGCTTCTACTGATTTAAATAGATCTTTATTTTCTTTTAGATATACTAAATTATCACCTTGCAATGTTGCTACATCAATATCCCCAGGAGAAAGTATTGTAACCTCAATTCCAAACATATCTTCAACAATTCGCTTAAGCTGTGAATTTTGCACACCTGCTTGAGTATTAACAATCTTGATAAGCTTACCTTCCAAATTACCAAGCGGATATCCCATAAAGGTTCCAGCAGGATGTATTGACCTTACAATACCTACATTGGTAAACAACACATTTGCTGCAACTGTAAGATCTGCATCAACCATCTGAGCTGGTGTATCGCTCTGAGCAACAGCATAACTATCATGAGTATATGTAGCCTCGGTTGCCTCAACGAGCACTTTTTGCCTTGCCTCCACTACTGTCGTTGGTATACCTTCAAGAGCAACTGCAACCTTGGGAACCATTGCTAAAACAAATTCTTTTGGCTTATCATCTGCAATGGCCTCGATTAATTCTATTTGAGGACCGTGGACAACATTTCTCATATTATTTAAACCTCTAGCAATAGATTTTGCAAGTAGCGTACGTTCAACATCATCCAGCTCATAAAAAAGTTCAACTTCAGCATTCAACCGCTCTACTTCGCTAAGACCTGGTGTTGCTGCATGACCACCCTCGTGTGCCTTAATAATATAATTCACCGCTGCTTTCACATCCGCGTATTCCTGTCGTCTTTCAGCCTTATTGCCAGCCCTTGTTGCCTTATCAATGGCCGCTTTATAAACCATAAGAGCGATTACCAGTGCAAAAGCAACCTTTACGTCACCTACATCCCTATCATAAAAGGCTGCCCTAATTCCTGCGCCTGTTGTAAAACTTACCTCTGGCTCTTCACCTGGTTGTATTTTATCAATCAACTTTCCAATAAGGCCTATATCTTTATCTAAATCTGCCCAAGCGGCCTCTTGAAGCTCACTTAAATCTCCTCTAGCTATAACCGCAGGAAGATTTTTTAAGTCATCAAGGGCCTCTGTTATTCCGGGAACAAGCTCTTCTAAATCATCCTTCTTATGAAGAGCTCTTGCAAATCTCCGATTTAATGTCAAAACAGCGTCTTTTGGCTCCATCCCTAATATCTTTGTAGCAACCATTAGAGAAATCTCAGCAACTTCACTTTTAGGCATATTATGAGCACCATCAGGCCTTAACATCTCCCCATATTCCTCTATGCGCTCTTCAACGGTTTTCTTCTTATTGATCAATATATTTCTGTAATTTTCTTCGTCAAATTCCTCTGTTACGCTTGGAGATATAACAACATAAGAAACGTCCCTTTCCTTCAGCATCTTCATCATGCCCTTTGTGTGGAAACCACCACATATCTGAATAGTCCTGTCAAAGTTGCCTTCGTCCATCTTATCAAGGGTATTGTTAACCATATCCCTATCTCTTACCAAAACTACATGATAAAACTCATCCTGTTCAAGGAGTGCTGCATCCAATTGGTTAAGCCATGGATTTAGAGAATATCTTATATTATGTTCTTTTGCTTTCTCCTCTATAAAATCTGTAAATACCTTTACCTTAAATTCGTCTTTATTCGCTTGATAATACTCAAGATTCTCATTTGAAAGGTTTATATCGAAGAATTTTCGCATTATATTAAGATTCTTTGTAAGGCGTGATAGTTCCTTCTGCTCATCGGTCTTCAAGAATGAATCTCTTACCTTATCTTCAACCTTTTCCAGTTCTTTAAAAAGCTGAGTATTGTTCAATTTATCAGAGGTAGATATATATTCCATATATGTAATAAGATTAGGGTATTCCTCATCAAAATCAATACCCTTTTCTATTGCTAGATTCTTAAGATAGGTATAAAACCCTATTGCTGTAAGCTCTCCTTCATTATGCGACTTGGTTGTCTCGGTAAAATCTTCAGCTTCTTCTTCAGATAAAACACGGCTTAATGCGCTAAATAAAAAGCTTCTTTCTTTATCAACCTTGGAAAATTCAAGTTTGTCTTGAATCGCAACAAGCTCAGCAAGGACAGCAAAATTCTCAATCTCTGATAAATCTACACCTTTTGTATTTGCAAGCTCAACAAGGTGCGAGGTATACTCTTTTACCTCAAGCTCTCTCTCATCATACTCTGCACGTTTCTCATCAAGCTCTATCGCTTCTTCTGGATATATTTCTTCTTTTAATTTATCTAGAACGCTCTTAAGATTATCGCAGAGCCTCATATTATCCTTCATAGTAGGGAATGTCTTATTAAAAACCTCTCTATTCTTTTTGTATGATTCTCTACCTTCAATTCCCCAAAATGTTAACTTCTTATACTTGGGATATTTTGTAACATATAAATATTCCTCACCTGTCATTTCGCCAGAATTTAATAGAATTTCAGCCATCTTGTCATTTATTAGCTTAACTCGAGATACATTGGCAAGCCAATCTGGATCAAGATGCCCTGTTTCACCCTCAATTGACATAAGCTCAACATCGTAATTATCAATAAGATGCTCTATGATTTTAGCTGAATTAAGCTGTGCCTCTGGATTGGTATGAAGGTCCTGGATATGGAATACCAGCTTATCTGAGCTACCCTGGAATACCTCCGTAATCCTACCTAAGGACTCTGGAATAGTTACTGCGCTTGAATCGGGTAGCGGAAGTTGAGTAGGTAACGCTGAGTATGCTGGCTTAATATCTATTGCTTGTG
>CAZOIE010000195.1:0-4027 GCA_964579905.1 uncultured Planctomycetia bacterium | reverse complement strand
CTTTTACTTTTGAATATGGTAAGAGGGGTAGGTCCTGTTAGGATAAGAGCCTTGATTTCGCATTTTGCAAATTATGCAGATATTTTTAAAGCAGATTTGGAAGAATTGATAAGGTTAGAGGGGATAGATCAGGCCTTAGCAAGGCGCATTAAATCAGCAATCAAAGATATTGATTTAAAGAAAGAACTCAGTCAGATTAAAAAGAATGATGTAAATATTCTGACAATATTAGATAGTGCGTATCCTAAGAATTTAAGGGAAATATACGACGCACCTGTTGTTCTTTATGTAAGAGGGAATATTATTGAGAGCGATAATTTCTCTATAAGCATTGTTGGGACTCGTAGACCTTCGAAGTACGGACTTGTGCAATCAAGAATGTTTTCTTATGAGTTAGCCTTAAGCGGAATTACAGTTGTTTCCGGAATGGCTCGTGGTATTGACACAGCTGCTCATAAGGGAGCGCTTGAAGTCTCTAGAGGTAGGACAATAGCGGTATTGGGTAGCGGGTTTAATTGTATATATCCTCCTGAAAATAAAGCATTGTTTAATAGGATAGGTAATTCAGGTGCCGTTATATCTGAATTTTCCATGGATACGCCGCCTAATAAAGAGAATTTTCCAAGAAGGAACAGGATAATAAGCGGCCTTTCCTTTGGGACCTTGGTGGTTGAGGCAGCCAAAAACAGTGGTTCGCTTATAACGGCTCGCTTTGCACTCGAGCAGAATAGAGACGTTTTTGCTCTACCTGGGAATATATCATCAGGCGGTTCTTATGGAACAAATAAGCTGATCAAAGAGGGTGCTAAGCTTGTCGAGAATACAAAGGATATCATTGAGGAATTAAGACCGCTAGTTACTAGTATGTGTTGATGAAAAAATGATAATTAAGTTAAATGGCGAGAAAAGGAAGTTTGATGAGGCAGTTTCTTTGAAGAAACTTCTTGATAGTCTTGATCTAAACTCTGATGCCGTTGTAGTTGAGTTAAACTGTAAGATAATAAGGAAACAGGAGCTGAATAAGGTATTTATAAATAATAATGATGAGGTAGAGATAGTCCATTTTGTAGGTGGTGGATGATGAGTTTACGGAGGTATTAATTGGCAAAATCTATTGTTATCGTAGAATCACCAGCAAAAGCAAATACAATAAACAAATATTTGGGAGACGGTTATAAGGTAGTGGCCTCCCAGGGCCATTTAGTGGATCTTCCCAAGAGCTCTATGGGTGTAGATGTCGAAGATAAGTTTAAGCCGAATTTTATCGTTATCCCTAGTCGAAAGAAGATTCTGACCCAGCTTAAGAAGGAGATGAAGGAAGGACAGAACCTTTATCTTGCCACCGACCCTGATAGGGAGGGTGAGGCAATAAGCTTTCATATTGCCCAGAAGATAGGCTCCGGAAAAAATGTTTACAGGGTAATCTTTAATGAAATCACAAAAAGGGCGATTGAAGAGGCATTCAAAAATCCCAAGGAGATAGATCAAAATAAGGTTATGGCTCAACAGGCCAGGCGTGTTTTAGATAGAATCGTAGGATATAGCCTTAGTCCTCTTCTTTGGAAAAAAGTTAGTATGGGCTTAAGTGCTGGGCGTGTTCAATCGATAGCGGTCAGGCTTATAGTCGAGAGGGAGGATGAGGTAAAGGTATTTGTTCCCGAGGAATATTGGGAGTTGCAGGCTGAGCTTTTAACCTCAAAAGAGGAAAATTTTGTTGCAAAGCTTGAGAAGCACAAAGGAAAAAAAATAAAGGTTAAATCGCAAACCGAGGCGGATAAGCTTTTAGATATACTTAATAAGGCAAGCTACATAGTAGATTCTATAAAGAAAACCAAGCGTAATAGAAGTCCCCAGCCACCCTTTACTACCAGTAAACTTCAGCAGGATGCTTTCAATAAATTGGGATTTTCCGCTTCACGTACAATGCGTATCGCACAACAATTATATGAAGGTATAGAATTGGATGAAGAGGGTCCAACAGGTCTTATTACATACATGAGGACCGATTCTGTTCGCATCTCAGTCGATGCGCAGAAGGAGGCGAAAGAGTTTATATTGGAAAAGTTTGGAAAGGATTTTTATCCTGAGACACCAAACAAATATAAAGCGAAGAAGAATGCCCAGGAAGCCCACGAGGCTATAAGACCTACCTCGATACTTAAGGAACCAGTCAAGCTTGAGAAATTCTTGAATGAGGAGCAGCGTAAGCTTTATGAGTTAATATGGAATCGTTTTGTTGCAAGCCAGATGAGTAAGGCCGTTTATAACGTTACCAGTGTTGATATTAAAGCGGATGATTATATATTTCGAGCTTCAGGAACTCAGGAGATATTTGCAGGGTTTAATATTGTATATGAATCTGAGAAGAAGGAAAATGGAAGTGTGCTACCAGAACTTCATGAAAACGAAGAGCTCTCGCTGATTAAACTAAACCCAAGTCAACACTTCACAAAGCCACCTGCAAGGTATACAGAAGCCTCTTTGGTAAAGGCGCTTGAGGAGATGGGTATCGGAAGACCCTCTACCTATGCACCCACCCTTCATACAATTATCGTTAGACACTATATAAAGAGGTTAGGCTCTAGCCTTGCCCCAACGGAGCTCGGGGTTATTGTAACCAGATTATTACTAAAGCATTTTCCAAAGATTCTAGATTATGAGTTTACAAAAAAGTTAGAGGATGAACTGGATGATATAGAGCTTGGAAAACTGGATTATTTTAGTATATTAGATGATTTTTACGGTGATTTTACGACTAAGCTTACTGAGGCTCAAAATAGAATGAGGGAGGTAAAGAAGGAGCAGATTCCAACTGATAAGAAGTGTCAACTTTGCGGTGCAGTGATGGTTGTTAAATGGGGAAGAAGGGGTAAGTTCCTGAGTTGTTCAAAGTTTCCAAAGTGTAGGGGGTCTGAGTCTATATCAACCGGGGTAAAGTGCCCGAAAGAGGATTGTGAGGGTGAGCTTATAGAAAGAAGAACCAAGCGAGGTAGGACCTTTTACGGCTGTACAAACTATCCAAAGTGTGACTACATAGGCAATAAGTTGCCTCAAGAAGAAACCGAATAAGAAATAGTTGTTGTTATGGAAAGATACATTAAAAAGTTTATAACCTACCTAAAGATAGAAAAGAACTACTCCGAAAATACCATACTGAATTATTCTATAGATTTAAAATTTTTTGAGAAGTTTTTGGACAAAAAACCGATAGAGGGGGTTGATCATCTAACACTTAGAAGGTTCTTAGCATTTGTTAAAGAGAGGAACTTTTCAAAGACGACTATAGCCAGAAAATTAGCAGCGCTAAGGAGTTTCTTCAGGTTTTTATGTAGAGAGGGATACTTAAAATCAAACCCAATCAAGGCACTGTCTACGCCAAAGCTTGAGAGGAAATTGCCTAAGTTCTTAACGGTTTCGGATGTTAAGAAACTGGTAGAATCACCAGACCAGACAGAGGTATCAGGCTTGCGTGATAGAGCTATTTTAGAAACCCTTTATAGCACTGGAATGAGGGTGAGTGAGCTTGTTGGATTGAATTATGAGAGCGTTGATTTTATTGCAGGCTCGGTCAAGGTCCTTGGAAAAGGAAAGAAGGAGAGGCTTATTCCAATAGGCGATGAGGCGCTTCGAGCAATTAGGGCTTATGTTTCAAAGCTCAACGTGCAAAAGGACGTTGACGCTGGACCCCTTTTTTTAAACAAATCAAAAGGACGCCTTAGCGATAGATCTGTTAGGCGCATAGTAGACAAATATATAAAGAAAATATCGTTGATAGAAAATATTTCACCGCATTCACTGCGTCATTCCTTTGCCACACATCTTTTGGATAGAGGGGCGGATTTAAGGAGTGTTCAGGAGCTGTTGGGTCATGTAAATCTTTCCACCACCCAAATTTATACGCATATAACCGCAGAGCGTTTAAAAGATTCTTATGAAAAGGCCCACCCCAGGGCGTAAGAAAAAAGCCTATGTATTTAATCTATAGCATAATTTTAGTAATTTATACACTTTTAAGCCTTCCATATCT
>CAZOIE010000194.1:0-4027 GCA_964579905.1 uncultured Planctomycetia bacterium | reverse complement strand
TAGCTATCGTGCTTTATTATCTCTTTTAGAGAATCTATGGTTTCAATTACTTCGGGCTTAGTAATGTCTAAGGCATTAAATTCTTCAGACAACTGCTCTTCCAGCTCTCTTCTATCAACCACAAAAAATACAGTAGGATTTTCAAGCTTAGGATGATGAAAAAGCTTATAGGCTGCAAAGATCATTTCCAGGGTTTTACCTGAACCCTGCCAATGCCATATTAATCCCTTCTTTTCAGAAGCACGGCCTTCAATGTTATCAACAACCCTTTCAGCAATCCTATTTATAGCCCTAAATTGCATATATCGTGATAATACCTTAGTAGCGTTACCAAACTCGATTCTATAGCAGATGTGATTTTGAATTATATCGACTAAATTTTGTGCGGATAACATCTGAATAACCGAATCAATAGGATCGAGCCCTTCAGCCTTCCACTCCTCTGTTTTTATTTGAGTAAGATCCGTTTGCCATGGAACAATAGGAAAACACCTTGCCGTTTCAGCAGCAGCTATTCCTATTTGGACATATTTATACAATTCCGGCATTGCCTGCTCATAATCCTTTATATCCTTAAAAGCATTGGTCCAATCTTCTGAGAACGAAGTCGGACTTTTGCATTCTATGTTGACTAATGGAATGCCATTTATATACAGAATAATATCCATGATTTTGTGAGTATCGCCATTAACAAAATGTACTTGCCGAGAAATGATAAATTCATTATTGTCAGGGATCTTGGCATCAAAAAGTTTAATCCGCTCAAGAGTTCTTTCTTTTTCAAGCTTGATTGAAACGCCTTCCTTAAGATGATTGATTATTCCCTTGATGCCTTCCTGTGTACATGGCTTAAATTTAAGGGCTTTAATGACGCTATTCACATCTTCATCTGTTAACTGAGCTTCGTTGATCTCCCTGATTTTTCTCATCAAATTCCGTATAAGTAACGGCTCTTCGAAAGAATCACGTTCTAACTCATCAGCAGAAATAAAAATCCATCCATGATCAGGAGCAGATAACTTCTCAATCAAATAATTTTCTAAAGTCTCTTTTTCATTAAATCGTCCCATACTACACCTTTATTCTTTTCTTACCTGTAAGAAGCTCATTCATAAGTCCCAATTTTATTCGTTGTAGCTTATTTTTTCTTGTTTCCTCAAGCAATATCTTCTTATCCACTGTTTTCATAGCTCCCGAAATTTCTCTTTGTTCTTCAATGGTTATCTCCGGAACTTCAAATTTCTCTAAAAGAGTTTTGGATAACTCTTTGAAGGTACTCTGGCCTGCTCTGTTTCCTAAAACATAACTTTTCGATGATAAATAATAGCTATAATAATACGAGTCTATCTTGTTGCCATTGCGCGGAAGCAGCCCTTTGCAGCCTTGATTAAATGTACTCTTATTAATCATTATAGCGACATATCCAACAGGGGCACGTGTTGACATCACAATAGAACCTTCAGGCATTAAGTTGAGATTATTTTCTTTAAGCGCAATCTCAGAAATTTTCCTTTCACTTTCTTCAATCTCCATTCTATTGCCAAGCTTTCCTAAGTCTGCCGGTGTTAACCAATTAATAGAAGGATTACTCCAATATTTCTTATTTTTTGTCGATGGTGTTGTGCCCGTAACTACTTCAAATAAAGTGTTTAGTGGTACAAAACTTAAACTCGCATTCGTTATGAAAAACTTATTCATTAATCCCTTTTTAATCCTCTCTGTCTTTTCGATAGCAGAGTCTGCTTTATTAATAGCACAATCGATTATAGAAAGGGCTTTAGCGATTAACTTCTGCTCAGGCAATGGTGGCAGTGATATTTTAATTTTTTCCAATCTGGGCATTTGAATGGTTTTAATGGTAGTGCTCGAGGAAAAACGTAAAAGCTGTAACTGGAATATGCTCGATAAAAAGTAATACTTTAGAAATTGAGAATCAGTCATATCTCTATTAAAAGACATGCGCAATAAGTTAGCTGTTATATTAGCCCCTTCAAACTCTTTTGTTACTATTGCAATTTTCCCCATGGTTCCTCGAACAGAAAGCACAAAATCTCCTTCTTTTAATTCTGTCTTTGGGAATTTCTGAGAAGTATCCTTTGATATATACCTATATTTACTTTTTGTTTTATCCAATTCACCTTTTTCTGTTATCAATTCACCTCGGATCTCCGGAACACCTTTATCAACATAAGTAATGTTATAATACGAAGGATATCTGTATAAAACTTCTACAATCTCTTTAATTGATGTGTGCTTCCAATTATCCGGTATTCTTTTCAACTGTTTAATCATTCTTGCCCCTTTATCTTATTTTATCGATTAAGCCTTCTAGTTCTTGAGTTGCTTCTTTTATCTCATTCTGAATCTTCTGCAAGGCGCTCCACTCTTGTTGAACATCAATATTTTCAAGGTTCTCTTCCGGGTACACATAAAGCGACACATTAAGATTAAAATCGTTCTCTTTGATTTCTGCAAATTCTACCGCCCTAGAGAAGCCATCAATATCTTTGAATTCTTTATAAGCATTTGCTATGTCGATAATATTATCTGTGTTCAGTATATTTAATTTCCTTACTGCTGGATGCTGCCCAAATTCTTTTGTTGCATTAATAAATAAAATCTTGTCTTTCCTCTCGGATTCCTTTTTTTTGTTAAAAATCATGATTGCCCCCGGTGCGCCAGTATTATAAAAGAGTTTTTCCGGAAGCAATATTACGCATTCAATCAAATCCTTCTCAATCGCCTGCACGCGTATAGCTTTCTCTGCTCCCCCACGGAACAGACAACCATTATCAATAACAACCCCGACCTTACCAGTTCTATCTTTTGCAGATGCAAGCATGTGCTGAATCCATATCCAATCAGCAGATTGTTTTGTTGCAAAACCATAAGTATATCTCTTCTTCCAAAACTCTCCCTTCTTTACAACATTCTCATCATAGCCGTCCTGATTCCATGGCGGATTAGCTATAACAAGATCGAACTGTGTTACATTATCTTCATTCTTAAATTTAGGATACAGTAAGGTGTCACCCGGCATTAGCTGGCCGTTTCGAATGCCATGCATATAAAGGTTCATTTTCCCAAAAGCTAAAGTCTTATGATTTGCTTCTTGACCATAAAGAAAGAGCTTCTCGGCTTCCTTCCTGTTATGTTTTTCCTCTATATATTGATGTGAAACAATCAACATACCGGCAGATGCGCAGGCAGGATCATAAACGCTTTGCTTTGGCTTTGGATTCAATATCTCAACGATAAGTCTTATTACCTCACGAGGTGTATAGACCTCTCCCTCTTTAGCCTTCTGTGGTGCAAAATACTTCAGAATCCATTCATAAGCATCACCCAAAACATCAGGCGCGACATGATGAAGCTTTTTCTGGCTAAATAGCTCAACGAGTTGACGAAGTATCTCAGAATTTTCTCTATTTGTAGTAAATTGAATAAAATCCGTGGTATCAAGTATATCTTTCAACTCCGGATTCTTTTCTGCAAGAGTCTTAAGGCCCTTTGAGAAATTCTCAGGAAGCTTGTTTACATCTTTCCTTATATTCTCCCAAAGGTACTCTTCAGGAATTATAAAATCGTGGTAGGTTTCATTCTTGGCTTCTTTCTTGGCATCTGCTTCAGAGAAACCATCATCAAGCGCCTCCTTATAAGCCCTGTCAAATTCAAGTTCCCATTTGTCACTTATGCGTTTAAGGAAAAGAAGAATCAAAATAAATTTATAATCAACTCGTGTTCTGATAAGATCTGCTGCTTTCTTAAGGATGACATCAATATCGCTTCGCGATAGATTTTCTATTGTCTCATCTGAAACCTGAGCTGATGATTTAAGCTTATAGATACGGCGCCGTGAATCCTTGGGATCAAAAGACTCCTCAAGCCATCCGGCTTTTCGCAATTCAGCAATTAGAACAGGGATACCCTGCATGTGCTGTTTTTCGGATATTTTTTCCTGCAAGACTTTTGCCACATCATCTTGAGTAAATTCTCCATCAGCAAATTTATTCCATAGAATCTCATA
>CAZOIE010000193.1:0-4036 GCA_964579905.1 uncultured Planctomycetia bacterium | reverse complement strand
ATAAAAAGGTTTTTTAGAGAGGTTATATTGACCAAGAACCTTAGGGGCGCATTAAGATATGCAAAGACAGTTACTCCCAAAAATGGTATTATATTGATAACCGGCTCACTTTATTTAGTAGCCGATGCATTTAGAGCTTTAAGATTAAAGGTTAAATTTTGATGATAAGGGAATTTTTAGAAGATACTATAGCGGCCATATCTACTCCAATGGGTGAGGGTGGAATAGGGATAGTCCGTTTAAGCGGTAAGGACTCTATAAGGATAGCCGATAAAATATTTAGAGCAAAGAGCACAAGAAAGGTCATCGACATCAAGACATTCACCACCTCCTATGGGTTTATATTTGAAAATGATAGACGCATAGACGAGGTTATATTAACGGTTATGAAAGCTCCCTTATCGTATACCAAAGAGGATATTGTCGAGATAAACTGCCATGGTGGCATAGTTCCTCTAAGAGAGGTCCTAGAGCTTACCATAAGGGAGGGTGCAAGGCCGGCAGAACCAGGTGAGTTTACCAAAAGAGCTTTTCTTAATGGTCGAATAGACCTACTTAAGGCCGAGGCTGTCTTAGATGTCATTAGGGCAAAGACCGATCTTAGCCTAAAGTTCGCAGTGAGGCAGCTTGAAGGAAGGCTCTCTGAAAGGATAAATTCAATAAAAGAAAAGATCCTAGATATTCAAGCAAACCTAGAGGTTGCGATCGATTTTTCTGATGAGGATATAGAGTTTAGGCAGTATGAGTTGCTTATAAAGGGCGTTGAAGGGGTTATAAGTGAAGTGGACACACTCGTCAGAGAATCCGATTTTGGTATCATATCCAAAGATGGCGTACTAGCTGTTATTTGTGGTAAGCCAAATACAGGAAAGTCCACACTTTTAAATACGCTACTGAAGAAAGATCGTGCTATTGTAACATCTATTCCAGGGACAACCAGGGATACTATTGAGGAGTTACTGAACATTAAAGGAATTCAGGTAAGGATTGTCGATACGGCAGGTGTTACCGAAACCAAAGATCCTATTGAGCAGGAAGGTATATCAAGAACAAAAAGATACTTAGACGATGCTGATATAGCGATATTGCTTTTAGACAATAGCACCTTACTAAATGATGATGATATGAGGATGATAGAGCTATTAAAGGAGCAAAAGAACCTGATTGTAGCAATAAATAAGATAGACCTGGCCAATCAACTTGATATAAATAAGGCTAAGAAAGTACTTCCTGAAAGAAGGACGGTCAAGATCTGCGCGAAAGACGCAAGCAGGATATCGGAACTTGAAGAGGAGATTGTAGATATCGTATTAAGCGGGAAGGTTATTGTTTCTGATGAGGCGATAATAACGAACGCAAGGCATAGAAACGCTCTTTTAAAAACCAAGGAATCTTTGTTTGAGGCAAAGGAGGATTTAGTAAGTAAGAAGAGCGAAGAGTTTATAAGCGTTAATGTAAAGGAAGCACTTGACCAGATAGGAACCATTACCGGTGAGGTTTGCTCAGAAGAACTGCTCGATAAGATATTTTCGGAGTTTTGTATAGGAAAATGAGTTATAATGAATTTGCTAAGGAGACAAAATAAAATGGACAAGAAAAAGATAGAGAATGCTATAAAGGAAATACTTGTTGGTGTTGGTGAGAATCCAAAGAGAGCGGATCTGCGCTTAACCCCAAAGAGGGTGGCAGATATGTATGAACAAATTTTAAGCGGCCATGCAAAAAATGCAGAGGAGGAGCTTGAGGTTCTATTATCCGAGGATCATGAAGAGATAGTACTCTTAAAGAACATACCCCTTTACTCAATATGCGAACATCATCTATTGCCGTTTCTTGGTAAGGCACATGTAGCATATGTGCCAAAGGGAAACCGCGTAACAGGTCTTTCCAAGCTTGTTAGGGTTATAGATATACTATCAAGACGTTTGCAAGTGCAGGAGAGGCTTACAACGTTGATTGCCGATATCATATCCAAGAAGTTAAAGCCACAGGGGGTTATGGTTATTATTGAAGCAGAGCATCTTTGTATGAGCATGAGAGGTGTTAGTAAGCCTGGAGTAACTACTGTGACCTCAGCGGTAAGGGGAATATTTAAAAGCAATCCAAAAACCCGCTCTGAGGCTATGGCATTGATAAGATCATGAGCAAAAGTACCCCTTACGGGCACAAGTACCCTCCTGGGGGCACGAGCACTCCTATGAGTACAAGAAAAGATATTTATATTTCCATATTGCTCCTTATTATCTTTATCGCCCTTGTCTATTTTAATTCCCTCTTCAACGGCTTTGTCTGGGATGATTCTATCCACATTGTAAACAACTATAAGATTATGAATTTTAAGTATCTCTTGGATAGCTTTAGTCATAACATCCTGGTGGATGGGTATAAAACCTCCAATTATTACAGACCCCTACAGACAATATCATACATGGTTGATTTTAAGATATGGGGATTGAGCGCGTTTGGTTTTCATTTCAGCAATCTTTTGCTTCATATATTAAACTGCGCACTGTTTTACTTCGTAGCACTGTTACTTATAAAGAACAACACTATATCCCTTTTATCCAGTATTGTATGGGCGCTACATCCGGTTCATACCCAAGTTGTAAGCTACATATCGGGAAGGGCGGATATTCTAGCAAGCATATTCCTGCTTTTAAGCTTTTATTGTTATATCAGATCAAAGGATAGTAAAAAACCAACATATTTACTATCTATCCTATCGATACTTTCCTTTATGCTTTCTATAATTTCAAAAGAGTGTGTATTGATGTTCCCCTTGGTTTTGTTGACCTTTGAGTTTATTGTAAGTAAGAAAAAACAGCTTCTTAGAACCGTTCCTTATTTTATACTTGTTGGCTTGTACATTGTATTTAGGGCAGATATCGCCTTTGATAAGATCGATGTACTTGTAAAGGATCCCAACATATTCTCAAGGTTCTTAGCTGCTTTAAAAATACTATTTGAATATATCTACATTATTTTCTTCCCCATTAAGCTTCATATGGATAGGTCATTAAGTATCCATAAGTATTTTGCTTATGAAGCATTTCTATTTATAACTATGATATTAGCACTTGTCTTTAGTCTTCGACACTCTAGGCAGTTTAAGCTTATGGCTTTTGGATTTACTTGGTTTATACTAAACCTAATCCCCGTTTTAAATATATTACCCTTACATGCAACGCTATCTGAAAACTGGCTTTATATACCTTCAATAGGCCTTATCTTTTGTACAGTTTTAGTTATTAAAGATTTCTTCTCGGATTACAAGGCTTTGCTTGGTATATGCATATGCAGCTCTCTTGTGTTCGGTTTTCTGACTATAAAGCAAAACACCATATGGCATGATGAAGTTCGGCTTTACAATCATATATTGAAATATGAACCGGATACCTATAAGGTGCGCAATAACCTAGGAAGCGCATATTATGAAAAGGGAGAGGTCAATAAGGCGATTGATCAATTTAACAAGGCGCTAAAAATTAACTTTAATTACGATGATATTCATTTGAATTTGGCGGTTGCCTATCTCGATCAGAAAAAAATAAAACAGGCAAAGTCATATCTTGAGGCCGCAGAGGACTTAAATCCACAGAACCCAAGGTTATACTTTATAAAGGCTATGTTAAGCCTTGAGCAGGGTAGGACAAAAGAAGCAAGTGAGCTGCTTAAGAAAACGCTTAGTATATTTCCAGATTATATCGATGCATATGATTATTTGAAAAAACTACTAAAGGAAGACGGTAAGTTTATCAGATTAAGTGAAGATGTGTCAAATAGGCCAAGTTCCCCTGAAGCTCATTTTGAGCTCGGTACATTCTATCTGAGGAATTCGCTTTTCTATGATGCCATTGAGGAATTGTCTAGGGCAATATTTTTAAAGCAGGATTTCTTAGACGCACACAACAACCTCGGTTTTGCCTATGCAGCTGTTGGAGAACCAAAACTTGCCATAAAAGATTTCCTGACAATAATTTCGATTGATGATATATATATCGATACATTTCAGGTGCATGGAATTTTTGATATGATA
>CAZOIE010000192.1:0-4047 GCA_964579905.1 uncultured Planctomycetia bacterium | reverse complement strand
CATAGTCCACATTCCTATATAATAATTCTAAGAAAGTTTTTTAAAGAGGAGAAATTAAGCACAGCTCTTCCAAAACTTGTAAGATTTCTTAGACCTTCAAGATTAAAAAGACATTATTTGGAAATGATGGGAATAAAAGATACATTCGTCGCCTATAAGGGGCCGGATTTCCTTCATATAGATATTACAAATAGATGTAACAACAGCTGTATCGGATGTTGGTGTAACTCACCTTTATTAAAAGACAAGCAAATAGAGCAAAAGGAGAAGGATAAAATTCTACCATATGAGCTTTTGGTTAAAATTATGGATGAGGCCAAAAAGCTTGGGACAAGAAGAATAGCTTTTGGCGGTGGGGGAGAACCGATGATGCATCCTGATTTTCTTAAACTTATTAAATATGCAACGTCAAAAGGGTTAGAATGTTATAGTTCTACCAATCTCCTTCTAGCCAGTAATAATATTTTAGAAGAACTAATGAGATCTAAATTACAGGAGCTTTCTGTTAGCGTATGGGCAGCCACAGATGAAACATATAGAAAGCTACACCCTGACCTAAAGAAGGGTACCTTTGATGATATTATGAGTAGGCTTGTTTATCTAAATAGTAATAAAAAGATTCTACCAAAGGTTAAGATATGTAATGTTATTACAAAATTAAACTTCTTTGAAATTGAGCAGATGTTAGACTTTGCTATTAAAACAAAATCTGAGATCGTGGAGTTTACCGTTATAGATGTTATTCCGGAGAGGACAGAAACTTTACTGCTTGATAATACAGAGAGAGAAGCTCTTCTTGAGTCTTGTGAGAGGATAAAGAAAAATGAATATGTGAAAGATGGAAGGATTAAGATATCTAATTTTGATCTCTTTATTAGAAGGGTTGCAAGTCCCTCTTCAGAGCTTGGGGTATATGATAAAGATGTGATAAATGATATACCCTGTTATGCTGGATGGACATTCTCTCGCATATGCGCCAATGGAGATGTTAATTTTTGCCTTAAGTCACACAGAATGCCGGTTGGAAATATATACACAGAAAGATTTACAGATATTTGGAACTCGAGTTTTCAAAAGGAACTTAGAAAAAGGGCGCTTACGGATAGATCGGGTAGTTATTTCTATCTTACTGGAAATGGTAACTCCAATGCAGTTGGATGCGAGAAGGTTTGCGATGATTTAGTTCGTAATATGTATACACATGATAAAGTAATGTCCCTTACATTTTTAGAAAAAAAGGCTATTGGAATTCTATCAAAAATATACAAAAAATCTCTAAGGTAGACAGGAATGGATGAGAAATTAAAGGACCGGACGATTTTGAAGGTAAGCGTGGGTCATAAAACTGGAAATAGTATGAGCTTACTTGAAGAACAGCTAGTAAAGAGAGAGCAAGCACTAGGAGAGAAGATTGATGAGTTAGATAGAATACAAAAGAGTAGGTCGTGGAGATTGCTTCTTAAGATTGTCTATCTAAAAAAGTGTCTGTTTATCTTAATTAAAAAAGCAATTATATTTATCACTCTTATCTTCTTACTGATATTATCTATTTTGGCAAACTTGTATCTTGGTGTGTTAAAAAAGTTAAGAGGAACGATTATTTTCCCCGGTAATTAATGAAGATACTGCCTGTAATATGAAAATATTGCTTATTCACCCCCATGAGGTGTTCTCAGAGATAGAGCCATGGACCTCTAGGATTTTAAATATTGCTTTAAAACTGAGTTCTTTAGGACACGATGTTAAGCTTGTACATTTTCCTTTAAAAGAATACAGATTACCTAATCCTCATAATTACAAACAAATAGAGATTATAGCTTTAAGCAGAAAGATAGGTTTAGGTATCTTTTTTGATAATATCAAAAAATTATGTACATTAAGCCGCTGGGCTGACATTGTGCATTTTCAAAAATGCTATTACTATGCTTCTGTTCCGGCTCTTTTAGCAGCTTTTATAACTAACAAGCCTATTCATTACGACTGGGATGATTGGGAACTCAAGATTTTCTTTTATCCAAAAAAACAGTCGAGATTGACAGGTGTTTTTTTAGGAACAACAGAGTTTTTGATACCCTATTTGGTAGATACTATATCGGTTGCAAGTAAGAAATTAAAAGAGGTTTGTTTAAAAAGAGGAATTTTTGAAGATAGGATTTTTAAAGCAAGCGTTGGTGCTGATCTTGATAAATTTAATCCCTATATTTCTCGGGAAGTTGTTAGATCAAAATTTAATATAGATGGCCCATTGGTTGTATATGTAGGTCAGCTCCATGGTGCGCAATACTGCGAACTGTTTATTAAGGCAGCCGGTAGTGTATTAAAATCAAACCCAAATACCACCTTTATGGTTGTAGGCGATGGATACAGGTTGCCTTCACTGAGAAAGATAGCACAAGACGTTGGACTTGATGGAAGGTTAATTTTTTCAGGTGCTGTTTCGCATGATCAAGTTCCATTTTATATATCATGAGCATATGTGGCAGTTTCATGTTTTGTGAAGAATGACATTACCTTATGTAAAAGTCCTTTGAAGGTTGCTGAGTATATGGCATGTGGAAAGGCCATAGTGGCCAGTGATGTTGGAGAGCTTAAGAATATGGTAGGTGGCGTTGGGTTACTTACAAAGCCAGGAGATGTTGATTCTCTATCTTATGGGATTGACAGAATACTTAAAAACGAGCCCCTAGGAAAAACACTTGGTGTATTAGCAAGAGAAAGAGCCGTAGAAAAATACAACTGGGAATACACGGCTATGAATTTATTGAAGGCCTATAATTTTGCTTTTTACCTGAGAAACAGATCTCATTATGAACTTATTTTGCAAGCTTCAAAAGATGCAAAGCTAGAAAAAGATGAGGACAATAATACCTTTATGGAATTTGAGTCCTTCATAAAGTTTGATGGTATATATGATATAAGTTTAAAGTATGCATCCACATCGAAAAGACAAGGTGCATCATATCTTGATAATGGACTTATAAACCATTTCTATTTTGATACACATACTTCTGATAAAGAAAAGTTTAAATGGTTAAGGATTAAGCGTATATATTTGAAGTCAAACTTTCATAAACTTAAATTGGTATTTGGCGATTTCCCCACTGACGTTAGCCATGTCAAATTTTTTAAAGTAAAGTGAACCTTCTATTTATAACAAGAGAATCCAAGAAGTCTCCAGGAGCAATGGCGAGGTGTTATAGCCTTATTTCCGAGCTTAAGAATCTTGGCATTACGGCACAGGTTTTATCATTTGCTGATGACTTGGGTGCATTGGAGGGTAAAGATGAGCATAAGATGGGCATTACGGGAAAGTTATTTTTTAATTTAAAGGCACTGGCAAGGTTATTGAAAGAGAAAAAGGATACAATATTTTTTATACAAAGGAGTAACTACCATTGTCTTGCCCCACTTATTGCTCATATTATAAAGGGTAATCAATTTATACTTGATATAGATGATTGGGAGACAAGAGAGAATATTAGATTTTATTTTGGGTTTTTGCCAAATTCCTTAGCCTTGCTTTTACTTATGATTTTAGCGAGAAGATCAAAGTTTGTAACAACACCTAGTGTTTATTTAAAAGATTTTCTGGCTAAATACTCAAATAATGTATATGTTCTGAAAAATTCTGTTGATGTCCGCAGGTTTAGTAAAGTGGGTGAGAATTACAATAAAAGAAACATAGTTTTTTCATGGATAGGTACAATGCACAGGTTGGACAATGTAGAGAATATAGAGTTCCTCGTGAGGTGTTTTGGAAGGTTAAAGAAAAAACACAATGATATTCGTTTTGATATAGTTGGTGATGGTGTGTATTTGGATAGGGTTAAGAGATTAAGGGAGGATTATGGTGATAATAGTATAAATTTTAAGGGATGGATAAACCATGAACATATCCCCAATTACTTAAATACAATAGACATTGGCTTGTGCCCCTTAATACAATATTCGAAATTTAATCTTTCAAAAAGTCCTGTAAAGTTGCTTGAGTATATGGCGGCAGGCAAGCCATCTATATCAAGCAAAATAGGGCAGCCACAGGTCCTG
>CAZOIE010000191.1:0-4054 GCA_964579905.1 uncultured Planctomycetia bacterium | reverse complement strand
GGCGATAGCATTCCGATGGCAAGTCAGATTATATCTCTTGCGGATGTGTATGATGCTCTAACTACAGGCAGAGATTATAAAGAGGCATTTTCGCATAGTGTGGCGCTAAAGGAGATAATAAGTAAAAAAGGAACAGAGTTTAATCCAAGGCTTGTGGATATCTTTGCTGATGTAATACAGAATGAAGGAGTTTAATAAAGTAGCATGAGGAAAATTATTGGTGCGGGGATTGTTTTAGGTTGCATTTTTATGAGCGGGGTAATCCTATATGCGGATGAAGTGTATCTAAAGAATGACGATAGGATAAGCGGAAAGATAATAAGTGAAAACAAAGAGAAAATAGTTATTGATACAGAGGCGGTTGGAAGACTTTCAATTCAAAAGGAGTTTATTAAAGAGATTAGATCGGACGAGAGAGTTATCTCTAAGGTAAAGGTAGAAAAAGAGAAATCGCAATCAAAATTATGGAAGAGAAAGTTCACGCTAGGATACAACGAGAGTCGTGGTAATACAAAAAAATCTGAGCTTTCTTCAGAATTTTCAGCCGATAGAAAAACCGAAAATAATGAAATTAATATCAAAGCCAATACCTTTTATTCTTCATCAGAAAAGAAGATGGATTCCCAGAAATACTACCTGTTAGGTCGCTATGCTTTCAGTTTTGGCAAGAGAAAATGGTACAATTTCTATAAAACAGAACTGGACCATGATAGATTTGCAAATATAAATTATCGAATTATTCCTTCGACAGGAGTTGGGTACTGGTTCTCTGATACCGAGGATTTAAAAGCTATGGTTGAGGGTGCCGTTGGTTTTGAGCATACGGACTATAGGGACCAGACACCTGATAGAGATGAAGCAGTATTAATTCCAAGGGCATTTTTTGATAAGGAAGTTTTCTCTAAATCTAGGATTTCGCAGGATATTACATTCTATAGTTTTCCCGATGACATAAGTGAATATAGGCTACGGTCTGAGACTATATTTAAGAGTCCCCTAAAGGATAATCTATCGCTACGCTTTAGCCTGATAGATGAATATAATTCAGATCCACCTGCAGATGTCCAGAAGAATGATATAAGGTTTATATCGGGTTTGGAATTATCTTTTTAATTAGTATTAGTAGGAGGAGATAAAATGGATACAAAAGAAATTCTTAAGTATGTATTTTTGGGAAACACCGTACTAGACTACATAATTTTTACCGCAATCTTTCTTGTCGGGATGGTCGTGGTTAATGTAGTTAAGCACATTATATTAAAGCGTTTGCATGAGTGGGCCAAGAAAACCGCTACCACAATAGATGATTTTCTTGTAGGTGTTATTAAGAGTATATTTATTCCCCTAGCATATTATGGAGTTTTTTATGCGGGTATAAGAACTTTGGTACTTAACGATCTTTTTAAGAAATCGATTGAGGTCGTAGGACTTGCTTTAATTACTCTTTTTGTTGCGCGTTTGATTGTACTATTGATTGCTTTTGGATTTGAATTCCAACTGTCTAAGAAGGGTAAGACCGAAAGCCTGGAACGTAGCTTTAAGGGTATTCTTGGGGTGGTAAAGCTTCTTGTCTGGGCTCTTGCAGTTATCTTTTTCTTGGATAACCTTGGCTTTAAGATTTCTACCGTCATAGCAGGTTTGGGTATTGGTGGTATCGCCGTTGCAATGGCGGCCCAAGCGGTGCTAAAAGACCTATTTAGCTATTTCTGCATACTGTTTGATCGCCCGTTTGAGGTAGGGGATTTTATTATAATCGGTGATTATCTGGGAGCGATTGAACATATAGGCATTAAAACAACCCGTATTAGGAGTTTGGGTGGAGAGCAATTAATTTTCTCCAATACCGACCTAACAAATTCACGTGTTAGAAACTATAAGAGGATGGAGAAACGAAGGGTTTCTTTTAGATTGGGTGCAACCTATCAAACACCGTTAGAAAAACTAAAAGAAGTTCCCGGGGTAATTGAAAATATTATAAAGGGTATCGAAGATACGGTTTTTGACAGGGCACACTTCTTTTCCTTTGATGATTTTAGCCTCACCATAGAGGTGGTCTATTACATTATCGGCTCTGACTATAACAAGTATATGGATATACAACAGCAGATTAATTTTGGTATAAAGGGTGAGTTTGAGAAGAGGGGGATCGATTTTGCATACCCGACCCAGACCCTTTATGTGAATAAGGAGAACTAGAGAAGAATGGGCAAATACTCGTTTGATGCTGTTATCTTTGATTTAGACGGTGTTATTACCAAGACGGCTATAGTTCATTCTAAGGCTTGGAAGGCAACTTTCGATGAATACTTGCGCATGCGAGAAAAAAGAGACGGTGAGCCATTCAAGGAGTTTACAAAGGAGGGGGATTATCTTCCGTATGTCGATGGAAAGCCCAGATACAAAGGTGTGCAGAGTTTTCTTGAATCACGTGATGTTAATATACCATTTGGTGAAGCTACAGATGCGCCGGATAAGGAGACGAGCTGCGGTATAGGTAACAGAAAGAATGAGATGTTCCTTGATATCATAGAGAAGGAAGGGGCTGAAATTTATCCTTCAACCATAGCGCTTATAAGATCTCTTAGTGAACTTGGCATCAGGGTGGGTGTTGCATCTTCCTCAAAGAGTTGCAAGTTGATTCTTGAGTCTTGCGGAATCGAGGACTTATTTGAAACTAGGGTTGACGGCGTGGTCTCAACTGAGCTTGGGCTTAAAGGCAAGCCCGAAGGAGATATCTTTGTAACGGCTGCGGCCAATGTAGGTGCGATTCCTTCAAAGAGTGTTGTTGTAGAAGATGCTACCTCTGGTGTTCAGGCAGGTAGAAACGGTGAATTCGGATTGGTACTGGGCGTTGCCCGGGAAAATAATGAATCGGAGCTCCTTGAGAATGGCGCTGATCTTGTAGTAAGTGATCTAGCCCAAATAAGCATTAAAGATATTGAAAAATGGTTTAAGAAGGAGCCAGTGGATTTATTCAAATCTTGGGATCAGATTGATAAGGATATGCAGGTATTTTCCAAAGAGGAAGAGACAGAGATTTTAGTTAATCCTTATTACCAGTGTAGCGCAAAATCATTATTCGCTGATAAGAAAAAGATGATATTCTTCCTAGATTATGATGGTACATTAACCCCCATTGTAGAAAGGCCGGATCTTGCTGTAATGAGCGATGATATGCGAGATACAGTAAAACAACTCTCCAGTAAACATACCGTAGCTATCGTAAGCGGTAGGATGAGACAGGATGTGGAGAATTTGGTTAAGATACAGGGGATTTTTTATGCTGGCAGCCATGGCTTTGACATCAATGGGCCGGATTTTTCAATGGTTCAACCTAAGGCAGAGGAGGTTATTGGTGTAGTAGCTAGTATAATAGAGCAGTTTAGAGGGAGATTGAAAGATGTCGAGGGTGCTTTGATTGAGGAGAAGAAATTCAGCGTAGCTGTGCATTATAGACTTGTTAAAGAGCAGTACCTTCGGCAGATTAAAGAGGTTGTCGATGATGTTGTTGGGCAGCATAAGGATGCTGTTCGTTTAATGAGCGGTAAGAAGGTCTTTGAGATTCTTCCAAATATAGAATGGGATAAGGGGAAGGCCATAAGATGGATCATGAAAGCCCTAAATTTTGATTGGTCAGATAACCTGGTGGTTTATATCGGGGATGATGTAACGGACGAGTACGCCTTTAGGGCAGTTAGAGCAAGGGGCATTGGTGTTTTAGTCTCAGATGAATTTAGAGCCTCTGCAGCCGATTTTATTCTTAATTCGCCCAATGAGGTAAAGAGGCTATTTACAAAGGTTCTTGAATCTTAAATAAGAAAGAAGGGGTGAGTAAAATAGGAAAGTGTAATCCAACATTATGGAAGCTTACTTATAATAAATTTGAGCCTAAAGAGGAATTGTTGCGGGAAGCCCTTTGTACTTTGGGTAATGGTTATTTTGCAAGTAGGGGCGCTTTTCCAGAAGCGGTTGCTTCTGATGTGCACTGTCCAGGTACCTATGTAGCCGGGCTGTATAATAAACTGCCAACCCGTAACGCAGGGCGTACTATATT
>CAZOIE010000190.1:0-4084 GCA_964579905.1 uncultured Planctomycetia bacterium | reverse complement strand
GAGAACGATGAGAAGGAGAAGAACGGACTATTCATACACTCGTCATCCCACAAACGCTATCTGGTCCCGACCATACAAAAGGAGGTCCCGTCGACCTTGGTCAACATACTGCCGAACTATACCATCACAGGGCTCATTGGCAATGGACATTGGACCAATGTTTATTCCGGTATGGACATACACGGAAAAAGGGTTGCAATCAAGACAATCGGTCTGGGCCGGTCAAGCACGATCGATAGTGATGTTATAGACAAGCTTTACAAAAATATCGTGGTATGGAATAAGCTGATACACAAGAATATTATAAGAAAATACCATCAGGATACTGTTCCGGTACCGTATATGGTCATGGAATTGATGGAAGGGGGAAATCTCAGGGGCCTGATGAGAAATCACAGGATAAGTGTGAATGAAGCGTTCAATATCGCCCTGGACCTATTGGAAGGTCTCTCGTACGCACATGGTATGGGACTCATACATCTGAACCTCACACCGGAAAATATACTATTTAGCCTGGAGGGGACCGCGAAGATAGGGGACTGGGGAATCGAGAGGGTTGGGCCAAAAGAAGCCATAACAATGCAATATAATGCACCGGAACAGTTCGCAAGTGACCATTACGGTGATATGGATCGGAGGACCGACATATGCCAGATCGGGGTGATATTATACGAATTGTTGACAGGAATGAATCCATTCCATGATAACGATCTTGTCAAGATCACGGGGAGGGTAATCAATAATCGGCCCCAACCACCCAGCGTTCTCAATCGGGACATCCCGCCTGAATTGGACAATATAATAATGCGCGCCCTCGAAAAACGAAAGGAGGAGCGATGGGGGAGTGCCGACGAGATGTATCACAGGCTGAAAGAACTTGTTCAATAGATAACTAAATCATCCGATTTGTTCAAAAGGATAGGAATGATCTTTCTCATTTCCATTTGGACAAAAATTATTATTCCTACTCTACTCAACAGGCACATAAACCTCAGTACTCACCGCAAGATCATACTCGTTAGAATTGTCCGCCTGCGTCCAGATGGCAAGCCTCCCCTCGCTGTCGCCGCAGTTCTCGAGCTTGATCTCCACTTCCCAGTTCCCCGTACCGTTCAATGAATCGGCTGCAGCATGACCGAAATCGAAACCGAAGGTGATGCTCCCTTGCGAACCGTGTGAGTTTTCTTTCGCCACGCTATCCGTGTGCTCGCCGGATTCATCGGATACCGAGAGCCTGAACTCATCCGGTTGGTTCTCTAACAATGGATTCGGATCCGCTTCGTCCCTCCAAGTGAGCTCGAATGTGATGGATCGTAGGTACTGCCCCTCCTCGAGCTGGATGGGAATGACGGAGGTATCGTATTCTCCGTCCTGCAGGCTGCCCGTGATCTCGTCGGAGAATCCGGCTATGGTATCGTAATCGTCGAGGTCGATAAGTGCTCTTCCTTCTTCAGTTGTCCCCGCCAGATCGCGATAATAGGTATTGTAGCCGCCTAGATAACCCATGGTGAGAAAACCTGGTATGAGTAAAAGTATCACAACAATGGACAGATTGGACGACATGAACTTCTTCCTGAAGCCCTTTTGCCCGGTTGGCTCCACCGCTGGCGCCCCCCGGGTTCCGTAAATCCGATTATATATCATGAGAAGCGCCACGGTGAGAACGCCAATCGATACCATGATGGCCCAGAATAACTTTGGCCGCTCACCCACCGCTGCGATGTTCTCGTAGAGAACTCCATGAGCGAATATCGAACCTGTAATTACGCCCACTGCCGAGGGGAGAAAGCTGGCACCCATGTAAATTGCAAGCTTGTCCCTTGGGGCTATCTTCGAGATATACGACGAATAATTGGGATGGGCTATGAATTCACCGCAGGAAAATATAATAATACCCAGGAGAAAGAATATCGAAATGGTCGTATAGCCCATGAAGAAAAGCCCGAAAATGAACAATAGTATGCCGGTTATCATCAGTTCCAGCGATTCGAATTTATTCGCAATACCGGCGAGAAGAGGACCTACAATTATTATGGTTCCAGGGTTGATGGTGGAAAGGAAAAGAACAGAGAACCAGGTGGGCATGATCTTGAAATCCACCATATACAGTGGAAGAGAAACGTGCATCAGGCCGAACATGATAAAGAAACCTGAATAGATCAGCAGTAGGATCACGAAACTCTTGTCCTTGAGGACTATTCCGATATTACGGATCGAGCGAAATACGTCTGCATCCTCGTTGGGCGGATCCGGATTCTGGTATTGAAGTTTATTCACCATGTAGTTGATGGCAATAAATACCGAGGCGACGAAGAATATGATATAATAGAATACTTTCTCATCCGGTACATATAAACCCACTACCAGGAATATTACTGCAAATATAAACGGAAAGATGAAGGCTCCCAGATTGACGAACCAGTAGAAGGTCATGTAGGCAAGGTTTCTTCTCTCTTCTGTTGTCGTTTTCCCGATGGTGGCGCTTACTATGGGTTTGAAGGTCCCTGCCCCTATGCCAAGTATGACATAGATAACAAAGAATATCCCAAAAACACTCCAGCTTCCCAGGGACCAGTAGTACATTACGGGAATGGACATGGCGCCAAGAAGAAAATACCCCGCCATCATGAATGTGAAAGCATAACGAAGCGACTTTTTATATCCCGCCCTCTCAGCCAGAGCACCCGAGACCAGGGGGCCTGCGTACAGTAATAAATATAGCTGGCCATTCAGAAGGCCGACCTGGAGATTCGTTAATTTCAGATTATATGCAAGATGGACTGCCAGAATCCCGTATGAGGCATAATACGCGCCTCTCTCAAAGAGTTCCATCAGTATGGTTACCCAGAATAATTTAGAGAATTCGGAATGTTTTCTGCGGAGGAAATCCCCAAGACCCGTCATCACCACGCTGAACAGAATTCATTGTATAAAATAGTTGGTGATATTTGTTTTTTGATTCACTAATGTAATCGATGAAATGGAACATTGGTCCGATATGTCATGTCCTAAAAATTTCCTTAAGAATGTTGGATTCTTCTAATCATTAGTGACATGATAATAGTAGAGGATTACACGGATGGTCTATATCTGATAATCAGGCCATTCACTCTTCCGGAAAAAATGAAGCAATATTATTATAGAGCAGAATTGTATCACTATGACGGTTCACGCATTATCCCGCCCGAATGGGGTAGCATGGATATCCTCAGGGCCTGCGGAGCCTTGTACTCGGGTTCAATAATTATTTACAGTGAAAAGAACCAACAAAAAACAACGGTAAATCATTGAAAAAACGCAAACCGACAACAATCAAACAATATGATATTATTCCATAGATTTTCACGCTGTTTTGTATATGTTTTTATTTTTTAAAAAAAATGCTCTCGCCGGGATTCGAACCCGAGTCTAAAGCTCCGCAAGCTTTTAGGATATCCATGCTACCCTACGAGAGCATTTTTACACATACAACGAATAGTTTTTTATCGTGAGCGTGAGATTAAGTCTGTCGCGATCGGTACAAAGAACATAATCTTTATCTACTTTTCGCCATCTGCGGGGGAATATAATAGCGAGGGGGGAGAGGTCTTCACAAAGGTCTCGATTTCAAACATCATCGAGTGCAATACACGGTAGTCCTCCAAGATTCCTATATGATAACTGTCAGGAAAAGGAAACGGCAGATCCCTTGGTACTTCAGGAATAAAATTTTTCCATTCCCCGTGTCAATCAAATGAAGGATTTTGGGAATTGTATTCACACTGGATTTCAACTTATTGGTTGACATAATGAAGTTCAAAAACTCGTCCCACTTATTTTATATATTATTAGGACCGAAATATAACAGTAGGGACAGATAATAACTCAACGAATATCCCTCTAAGAACAACAAAAGGTCTTGAGACCTCCTCAGCCTACCTCATGACGTTGGATTTCACAATCTTTCCCTTTAAGTTTCACAATCACTATATATAGGGAAATGCATATCTTAAGTGATTTTCCTCTGTGAAACGAGTCGAAATCCCAAGGGGCGTATAACCTATGAGACGTTTAGTTCGAAAAAGAGAAGACATATATTTTGCGT
>CAZOIE010000189.1:0-4158 GCA_964579905.1 uncultured Planctomycetia bacterium | reverse complement strand
TTCTTTTCATCATACGCGTAACCAAGATTACTATAAGACCGCGCATTATAAGGATCAAGCCGAATAGATTTATTAAATTCTTTTATCGCCTCATCAATATATCCGCTATTTATCAATGCGACTCCAAGATTGCTATGAGTTTCTGAGATATCGCCAACCAAGCTTAAACTCTTTTTTAATACCTCAATAGCAGCATTATAATTCTTTTGTTTTATATAAATCGTACCAAGATTTGCATACAGAACACCTGGTACTTGTTCTTTTCTTAAGGTTTTTAAATATGCTGTATTTTCAATAACTGAAATGGGAACCTTGCTTTGCGCTATACACTCTTTATTGCTATATGATGCTCCTTTATCAGACATTTCGATGTTTATTTTATTTATCCCGTCATCATAACGAACAAAACAATGATTTGGGGCTAAAACTAAGAAAAGAGGAAGATTCAATTTTGCTCCTAAGAGAAAATATAGCGTAGACAAGCCGATGCAATTACCTGTTTGTCTCGTAATAACCGATGGAAGCGAAACCAAATCAATATTATCTAACGATTCTCGATATTCAAAATGGAGATCAACGAAGATATATGAGTTTAGTGCATTTATTATATTTCTGGCACCAGTTATATCCTTCAATTTCTTACGCAACCCTAATTCTATTTTTTCAATTTCTGCATAACATTGTTTAAGCTCTGAATCAGTATAAAATGGGCGATAAATTTCAACAATCTCGCGTATAGAGTTTTCATCGGCTTGAACAATACTAATTAGAGAACAACCAACAAGAAAGAATGCAATTAACGCAATAATCAATAAACCGGATTTTACCAACCTCATAACAGCCTTTCTATCATTTCTTATCATTAAGAAAGGGTCTATTGTCTTGAATTTCTTCTTTACTTAAATTTCATGATATTGTTTTAACTTCAAAATTGCGCCATTTGTAGCCTTAGCATACAATTCGATAAATTCTCCGATTATAAAGACATTTCTAATGGCTTGCGCAAAATTCGTTCTGTGATATAAATCAATGTTATCCAGAAAACGCCTAGACAGATTAAATATAAAATTCTCATCATTACCTATAGCATCATATCCTCTATACCTTCTATTAACAGTGCTGCATATCTTTTCTAAATCGACATCGCTAATATTCCGCTGGCTCTTCAAGGAAGCATAAAATGTACTATGTAAACTATCTAAAATTTCATCCTCTTTCTGCCTATCATTAAAAATATTTGCGAACTTCTGCATCGTCAAGTAAAAAACAAAGATCGTAAACTCAAACTTGAAGACTTCCTCATCATTATTTATTAAACTGTACTCTTTACTAAAATCTCCAGAAATTTTATCAACAATTTTAGTTACTAAAGTGGAGCAATCTTCTGAGAATAATTGATAGCTATTTTTAGACATCCGGTAATCTTAGTTTTTTATAACTTGCATAAAGGTGGTATGATCTTCCCCCGAAAAAGTGGACATTCAACATTTAAACCTCAAAAAGCTCACCGTCTTTTAAGATTCTAACGTTTTCAAACATCTCCGGGTATTGTTTTCCTTTAAAAGTATGGATCGGTATTAATGTTTTTGGACTTATGGCCTTCGCAAATGCTTCTAGATCCTCAACTGTAGCATGTCCACTTGTGTGGACTTGTTCTATTGCCAATTTTTTCTTATCACAATAATTCTTGAATTTATCTGTTAAATACCCTCCCCACATTGAATATATTATATTCGCTCCTTCTATGCCCTTTATTCCTTTAACAAGAAGAGGAAATATTGAGTTATCTCGAGCCAGCATAAGGATTTTATTTTTCTTTCTATTTATCTCAAACATATCAACCTTTTTTGTATTATAAAAATATAGTAATTTCTCAGACACCCTCTCAGCCAATGCATCAGCGTGACTTTTTATAAATTTTATCCTGATATTGCGCCAGTTGAATTGAGGTATGTTTTTTGACACCTTTCTAAGCTTATCCAGGATATATGCAGTATAAATATCCATTACAAAGATATGGCCTGTTTTAAGACAAGCTTTATAGGCTGAAACAAGTCTATCTATATTCTGAGAGGAGACAAAAAGAAAGGTTATATTGGAAGAATCTCTTAAAATCTCTTCGATTCTTTCCTGAATAGCATTTTCATCTTTATAGACTTGCTTGCCGCGCCCAAGCATAGAGCCTTCCATAAGTAAGTAATTTATGTCTTTAGGCGGTTTTGAAATCATTCTATCAAACAAAATGTTTTTTCTCCCATGGCCCCTAAAATCACCTGAATAGAACATTTTCTTACCCTCAACTTCAATCAAGAAAGCACGCGCATCAAAAGCTGAATGATCTACCAAATATGATTCAATCTTAAATTCTCCTATAGTAAAACTCTTTATTTTACCAATAGTCTTTACATTAAGCTCCCCTACTTTATGAGGAATAAAAATATCCGATATCTCGACCAATATCTTAGCCCCTTCACTCATATAGATTGGTATATCAGGGCTCACAAACTTGAGAAACCCATAATGATCCATATGGGAATGAGAAATAAGAATACCGCTTATGGCTTTTTCTTCACCTCTATACAAACCCTTTACATCAGGAAGGATTTTCAGCTTTTTAAGTTCATCTAGAGACTTGTTGGTAAGTATTTTTGAATCAAAAGGCTCTTTTTTATCATTTACCAGCGGCATTCCAAAATCTATCAGTATGTGAGACTTTCCTGTGCTTAACTCTACACAACTACCACCGATTTCTTTAGTGCCGCGATGGATGGTAAGGTTTAACATAAATAAAAAATATGGCGATTCTGCCGTGTTTTCTCAACAATATCACAAGAATAGCCTGGCTTCCCAAAATAATAACATCCCGCAGCATGTCGCTTTATCTTTTGGTAAAGCGTTATCCTTGATCCATTTTTGCTTACAGTCACCAAATAACAAAAGAGGTTTTGGATAAACTTCATATTGGGCTAAATTTACATTTCTTAACGAACGAGGCAATATACCCAATGCTTTTTTTATGGCCAGAATTTTTATATAATAATTTTTAATATCTTTTTGTCTCATTTTTGTAAAATCTGCATATGCCTTCAGTTGCTCGATAATCTCATTCGAGTATAGCCGGTTATCTCCCATCGTTTTTACTTCAACAAATACAATTCTTTTGATGCCCTCATCCAGTCTTACTAAATCAATCCTTATAGTCTTTCCTTTATGTCTCGATTGAAATTCTGAGTCAATAAAAGATGGGTCTTTTTTAAGAAAAGTATGTTGTATGCCCTTCTCAGATGTTTTCTGATAAAACAACTTAATTCTATCTTTGACCTTCCTAATTGCAGAAGCAGAGAATCCATCTATTTTCGTTATCTCTACAGAGGGAAATTCTACCAAGTTATTATCGAAAAAATATTTAACATAATCCTTGCCTGCTATCGGAACATACTGCTTATGTATATTCCCACTAAACACCTTCCCATTCAATTGTAAACCTGTAATAAGAGATCCCCCATTAAAGTACACATCGATTGAATTATCCTTCCTGATCTGAATGCTCAAGTCTTTATCAGATTTAAGATTGCTCCACCATCGTGGCGGGCTTTTAGCCAACTTTTTGAACAAATGATGATTTGTATCAAGTTTATTCATAATCACTTTTTTGCAAAAATAAAAAATCACACGTGCAAACTCTGGGGACACAATACTTAATTACTTTAAAATAGAACCGTCCCCTTTTCTTCGCCAACTATTAAAACTTAAAATTTCAAAAAGTAGCTGCTCCTATTTTAATATTATAGTGCTACATTAATTCATTTGCCATTTTTTCATGTCTCTCTTCGCAAAATTTCAGATAATCGTTCAGATATTTAAGGGTAATAACATCGATCAGATATCTTCTATTTTTATTGTCATATTTTTTTGAATAAAAAGAAAATTCTACTGTACCAGCTTTTATCCTTTCCGCATTAATTTTTCCCTGAGAGTCAAGAAATGCAGACATTAATATTCCATCCAAAATAACAACGGGTTTAACAAAAAATAAATAAGGATGTTCTTGTGAAGCGGAATTAGCTTTCAAAGTCTCCTCCCCTGCCTTACACACAGAAAGAAAAGAAGAATACCACTGAGAAGTTTGGTTGGGTTTTTTAAACGCTTCGTGAATAC